>NZ_JBEYVI010000011.1:0-229339 GCF_040643955.1 Streptomyces sp. NPDC047061 | reverse complement strand
CTGCTCCACTGGACCCGCCGCATGATCGAGATCCGCAAGCAGAATCCTGCCTTCGGACTGGGGTCCTACACCGAACTGCAGTCCTCCAACCCGGCGGTGATCGCGTTCCTGCGGGAGTACGAGGACGATCTCGTCCTCTGCGTGCACAACTTCTCCCGGTTCGCGCAGCCGACGGAGCTGGACCTCAGGCGCTTCAACGGCCGGCATCCGGTGGAGCTGTTCGGCGGGGTCCGCTTCCCGGCGATCGGCGAACTGCCGTACCTCCTGACCCTGGCGGGACACGGCTTCTACTGGTTCCGGCTCCGCGCGGAGCAGGCCTAGCGGACCTGGTGGTGAGCGCCCCGTAAGGGGCGCGGGGAACTGCGCGACCAGCCCCCACCGGCCCGCAGTCGAAAAACAGCGCACCCAGCGGAGCGATCACGCACAGTCCACCCCGGGCGGCACCGGTTGGTTTCCTCCGGCCCGCCCGGGGCACGCATCACTAACGCCCCCGACCACCCGGGGAAAGGACGTACCGCCATGGCGGAAACGGTCAGCCCCTCCACTCCCGCTCTCCTCGCCTCGCTCGACCCCCTGCTGCGCGAGTGGCTGCCCCGGCAGCGCTGGTTCGCCGGCAAGGGCAGCCCGGTCACGGGCTTCTCCCCGGTGGCCGAGACCGAACTCCTGCCGTCGGACGGCCGGCTGGGCCTGCACCACCTGCTGGTCCGTGCCCACCAGCCGCCCGCCCCCGCCGAGGCCGGCGACTGCTACCAGCTCCTCATAGGCGTGCGCGAGGCGCTGCCGCCCCGGCTGGCGCCCGCGCTGATCGGACACCTGGCCGACGGCCCGCTGGCCGGGCACACGGTCTACGACGCCCTGTACGACCCGCGGCCCGCCGAGGTGCTGCTGGAGGCCCTGCGCTCCCGGGCCCGCATCGGCGGACTGCGCTTCGAGCGCGACCCGGGCCAGGAGATACGCGACGGGCTGGTGGCCCGGCTGATGACCGCCGAGCAGTCCAACTCCTCGGTCGTCTACGGAGATACGTTCATCCTGAAGCTGTTGCGCCGGGTCGTGCCCGGCGTCAACCCCGACCTGGAGATACCGCTGGCCCTGGCCCGCGAGGGCTGCGCCCGGGTACCCGCCCCGACGGCCTGGCTGCGGGCGGAGCTGGCCGACGGCCCCGACGAGCCGTATGTCCTGGCCGTCCTCCAGCCCTTCGTACAGGGCGCGACCGACGGCTGGGAGCTGGCGCTGCGCGAGCTGGCCAAGGGCGAGGACTTCGCGGCCGAGGCGCGGGCGCTGGGGCGGGCGACCGCCGAGGTGCACACGGCGCTGGCCCGGGTGCTGCCGACCGTCACCCTCGGGCACCCTCAGCTGGAGCCGATGGTCGCGGGCATGACCGAGCGGCTGGCGGCGGCCGTGCAGGCGGTACCGGCGCTGCGGCCGTACGAGGAGGGGCTGCGGTCCGCCTACACCGCGCTGGCCGACCTGGCCTCGGAGGGCCGTACCTGGACCGCCCAGCGCGTCCACGGCGACCTGCACCTGGGGCAGTGCCTGCGGGCACCGTCCGGGGAGTGGTCGCTGATCGACTTCGAGGGCGAGCCGGCCCGTCCGCTGGCCGAGCGCCGGATGCCGCAGCCGCCGGTGCGGGACATCGCCGCGATGCTCCGCTCCTTCGACTACGCGGCCCACTCGGTGACTCCGGCGGCCCCCGGCTGGGCGCGGCGGTGCCGGGCGGCCTACTGTTCCGGATACGCCGAGACCACCGGCGTCGACCCGCGCACCGATCCCGTCCTGCTGCGGGCCTACGAGACCGACAAGGCCGTCTACGAGGTCGTCTACGAGGCCCGGCACCGTCCCGACTGGCTGCCCGTCCCGCTGTCGGCCGTACGCCGCCTCGCCACCCCCGACCCGACCTGATCCCCGGGAGACGCGTCCGTGACCTCCAAGAACCCCGTGCCCGTAGCCGCCGGCGACCGTGAACGGCTGCTGCACGGCACCCACCACGACCCGCACTCGGTGCTGGGCGCGCATCCGGTCCCGGGCGGGACCGCCGTCCGTGCGTTCCGCCCGTACGCCCGCGCGGTGACGGCCGTCGCGGGGAAAGAGGGGAAGGAGGGACAGGAGGGGCAGGACCTGCGGGCCGAACTGCACGACGACGGCGACGGCTTCTTCTCCGCCCTGCTCCCCGTCTCCGACCTGCCGGACTACCGGCTGGTGGTGGCGTACGAGGGGACGGTCCAGGAGACCGAGGACGCGTACCGCTTCCTGCCCACCCTCGGCGACCTGGACCTGCACCTCATCGGCGAGGGCCGGCATGAACGGCTGTGGGAGGCGCTCGGCGCGCATCCGACGACCCACCAGGGCGTGCCGGGCACCCGGTTCACGGTGTGGGCGCCGAACGCGCGGGGCGTGCGGCTGGCCGGCGGATTCAACTTCTGGGACGGCACCGGGTACCCGATGCGCTCGCTCGGCTCCTCCGGGATCTGGGAGCTGTTCCTGCCGGGGATCGGCGAGGGCGAGCTGTACAAGTTCGACATCACCCGCCCGGACGGTTCCCGCACGCTGCGGGCGGATCCGATGGCCCGGCGTACCGAGGTGCCGCCGCACACGTCGTCGATCGTGACGGCCTCGCGCCACGCATGGGACGACGCGGAGTGGATGACGCACCGGGCCGACGCCCCCGTCCACGAGGCCCCCTTCTCCGTCTACGAGGTGCACCTGCCGTCCTGGCGCCCCGGCCTGTCGTACCGCGAACTGGCCGAGCAACTGCCCGCCTACGTCAGTGACCTGGGCTTCACGCATGTCGAGCTGATGCCGGTCGCCGAGCATCCCTTCGGCGGTTCCTGGGGCTACCAGGTCACCGGCTTCTACGCGCCGACGGCCCGGCTCGGCACCCCCGACGACTTCAAGTACCTGGTGGACGCCCTGCACCGGGCCGGCATCGGGGTGCTGATGGACTGGGTGCCGGCGCACTTCCCGCGGGACGACTGGGCGCTGGCCGAGTTCGACGGGCGGCCGCTGTACGAGCACTCGGACCCGCTGCGGGCCGCCCACCCCGACTGGGGCACCCTGGAGTTCGACTTCGGCCGCCGCGAGGTGCGCAACTTCCTGGTGGCGAACGCCGTGTACTGGTGCGAGGAGTTCCACATCGACGGGCTGCGGGTGGACGCGGTCGCCTCGATGCTCTACCTCGACTACTCGCGCGAGCCGGGCCAGTGGACGCCGAACGAGCACGGCGGCCGGGAGAACCTGGACGCGGTGGCGTTCCTGCAGGAGATGAACGCGACGGTCTACCGCCGCGCCCCGGGCGTCGTCACCATCGCCGAGGAGTCGACGGCCTGGGAGGGCGTGACCCGCCCCACCGACAGCGGCGGTCTCGGCTTCGGCCTGAAGTGGAACATGGGCTGGATGCACGACTCGCTGGAGTACATGTCCCACGAGCCGGTGCACCGCAAGTACCACCACCATGAGATGACCTTCTCGATGGTCTACGCGTACAGCGAGAACTACGTCCTGCCCATCTCCCACGACGAGGTCGTGCACGGCAAGCGCTCACTCGTCTCGAAGATGCCCGGCGACTGGTGGCAGCAGCGCGCCAACGACCGCGCCTACCTGGCCTTCATGTGGGCCCACCCCGGCAAGCAGCTCCTCTTCATGGGGCAGGAGTTCGCCCAGGGCGCGGAGTGGTCGGAGGCGCACGGCCCCGACTGGTGGCTGCTCGACCCGGACTACGGCGCCGAGGCCGACCACCGGGGCGTACGCGACCTGGTTCGCGACCTCAACACGGTGTACCGCGCGGCCCCGGCCCTCTGGCAGCGGGACACGGCACCCGAGGGTTTCCAGTGGATCGTCGGGGACGCGGCCGAGGACAACGTCTTCGCGTTCCTCCGCCTGGACGCCGAGGGCACACCGCTCCTGTCCGTCTCCAGCCTCGCCCCCGTGGTCCGCGAGGACTACCGCCTCGGCGTCCCGGAAGAGATCCCCGCCTGGCACGAGACCCTCAACACGGACGCGGTCCGCTACGGCGGCAGCGGCGTCACCAACCCCGACCCGGTCAAACCGGAGGCGCAGGGCAGCCACGGCCGCCCCGCGAGCATCCGGCTGACCCTGCCCCCGCTGGCTACGGTGTGGCTGCGGCCTGCCTGAGCCCGTCCGGCAGGCCGCCGGTGTGCAGCACGCCGAGCCGCTGGGTGGCCCGGGTCAGCGCCACGTACAGGTCGCTGGTGCCGTAGCGGCCCGGTTCCACCACGAGGACCGAGTCGAACTCCAGTCCCTTCGCCTGGCGTGGGTCGAGGAGGACGACGGTCTGCGTCAGGTCGGGTTCGGCGCCGGCCGTGACGCCGTCCAGGCGGGTGGCGAGGGAGCGGTGGAGGTCGCGGGGGGCGATCACGGCCAGCCGGCCTTCGGTGGGGGCCAGTTCGGCGACGGCCTTCTCGACGGCGCCGGGAAGGTCGTCGTGGACCTGGCGCACCCACGGCCGTACGCCCGTCGAGCGGACCGAGCTCGGCGGCTCGAAGTCCGGGTGCTCGGCGCGGACCACGGCCGCCGCGAGGTCCATGATCTCGGACGGGGTGCGGTAGTTGACGGCGAGGCGGGTGTGCTCCCAGCGGTCCTCGACGTACGGCCGGAGGATGTCCGCCCAGGAGCCGACGCCCGCCGCCTCCGCGGTCTGGGCCGGGTCGCCGACCAGGGTCATCGAGCGGGTCGGGCTGCGCCGCATGAGGAGCCGCCAGGCCATCGGGGAGAGCTCCTGCGCCTCGTCCACGATGATGTGGCCGAACGCCCAGGTGCGGTCGGCCGCCGCGCGCTCGGCCGCGCTGCGGAAGTCCTCCTCCTCCTGGCGCTCGGCGAACCGCTCGGCGTCGATGATGTCGTGCGCGGACAGCACCTCGGAGGAGTCGGGGTCGCTGTCCTCCTTGTCGTCGAACTCGTAGGTGCGGGAGGCGTAGGACACGTCGAGGACGCCCTGGGCGTAGGCGATCTGGGTCTCGCGCTCGCGCTCGGCGCGGGCCCGGGCGACCCGCTCGTCCACGCCGAGGATCTCCGCCGCCTCGTCGAGGAGGGGCACGTCGGAGACCGTCCAGGTCCGCGTCACCGGGCGGCGGATCGCGGCCGCGTCCTCGTCGCCCACGTAGCCCTCGGGACCGGCGAGGAAGTCGGCGACCAGGCGCTGCGGGGTGATCCGCGGCCACAGCTGGTCGATGGCGGACCAGACCTCGGGGTTCTCGGCGAGTTCGTCGCGGATCTGGGTGACGTCGGAGGGGTCGAGCAGGCTGCTGCCGTCGAAGGGGTCGGTGCCCACGCGTTCGGCGTACAGGTCGGTGAGGGTGTTGAGGATGTGTCCCTCGAAGTGCTCGCGGGCCACGTTGTGCGGGAGCCGGGCGGCGCGGGTGCGCTCGCGGGCCATGTTGACCAGGCCGTCGTCGAGCATCAGCACCTCACGGTCGTGCTCGATCGTGAGGACCGGGTCGGGCAGCGCCTGCCGGTCGCGTACGACGGCGGCCAGCACGTCGGCCATGTCGGAGCGGCCCTTCACGGCGGCCGCCTCGGGGGTGTCGGCCGCGGTCGCCTTCACGCCGGGGAACAGCTCGCCGACGGTCGCCAGGAGCACACCCGTCTCGCCCAGCGAGGGCAGCACCTCGCCGATGTAGCCGAGGAAGGCGGGGTTGGGGCCGACGATCAGCACGGCCCGCTTGGCGAGCAGTTCCCGGTATTCGTAGAGGAGAAATGCGGCGCGGTGCAGCGCGACCGCCGTCTTTCCGGTGCCCGGTCCGCCCTCGACCACCAGGACCCCGCGGTACGGCGCCCGGATGATCTCGTCCTGCTCGGCCTGGATGGTCTGCACGATGTCGTTCATCCGGCCGGTGCGGGCCGAGTCGAGCGCGGCGAGCAGCACCGCGTCGCCGGACGGGTCCTCGTGGCCGGTGCGCTCGCGGTCGCCGAGGTCGAGGATCTCGTCGTGCAGGGAGGCGACCCGGCGGCCGTCGGTGGCGATGTGCCGGCGGCGCCGCAGGCCCATCGGGGTGTGGCCGGTGGCCAGGTAGAAGGGGCGGGCGACCTCGGCACGCCAGTCGACGAGGACGGGGGTGCGCTCGGCGTCGTCCAGGCGCAGTCCGATCCGCCCGATGTGGTGCTTCGTACCGGAGGTCAGGTCGATGCGCCCGAAGCACAGCGACCCGTCCACGGCGTTCAGCGCGGCGAGCAGCCCGGAGCGCTCGGCGACCAGGATGTCCCGCTCCAGGCGGGCCTGCATCGGCTTGTCGCCGAGGGCGAGGGCGTCCGCGACCGAGTCCTCGGTGTCGCCGCGCAGGGCGTCCACCCGTGCGTACAGTCCGTCGATGAATTCCTGCTCGTGACGCAATTCATCGTCCGGAAATTCGGTGTTTGACAATTCCACTCCCGCCCGGATATACTGTGCCCACTGAACTTCTTCGTGACCTCGTCGACTTCGCCTCGACCTGAAGTCACGAACTCTTGAATATACGCAAAGAAATCCCCCGGACGCAATTGTCCGGGGGATTCTTCGTATTACCGGTCGGTTCGGCGTCGGTTCAGCGCAGTACGTCGGGCAGGACGTCCGGCAGCGCGTCGGCCAGTTCCTCGAGCAGCCGCCGCCTGGGCCGGGCGCCCACCATCGACCGCACCGGCTCGCCGTCCCGGAACACCATGAACGTCGGCATCGACAGCACCTTGTAGGCGTTCGTCGTCTCCGGATTGGTGTCCACGTCCAGCTGCACCACCTTCAGCCGCTCGCCCTCCTCCGCCGCGAGGGCCGTGAGCACCGGTCCCATCTGCCGGCACGGCGGGCACCAGTCGGCGGTGAACTCCACGAGCACCGGCCGCTCCGCCCCGATCACCTCCGCCGCGAAGTCCGCGTCCGTCACCTCGGCCACACCCGCAGCCTTGATCATTGCCCGGTCCCTCCCAGTTCGCAGGTCGGCTCCGGACCCCCCGGAGCCAGCGCCTCGACGGCCAGCGCGTCCCGGGCCCGCTCGGCCCGCTCCAGCTGGGCCCCGACCGTCGCCCGCACGGCCTGCAGCTCGCCGATGAGCGAGTCCAGCTCCGCCAGCTTGCGCCGGTAGACCGCGAGCGACGCCGGGCAGGTGTCGCCCTCCGGGTGCCCGGCCCGCAGGCACTCCACGAACGGCCGGGTCTCCTCCAGCTCGAACCCGACGTCCTGCAGCGTCCGGATCTGCGTGAGCAGCCGCAGATCGCTCTCGTCGTACGTCCGGTGCCCGTTCCCGGCCCGCCGTGCGGGCAGCAGCCCGCGCGCCTCGTAGTACCGCAGGGCGCGCGTGGTGGTCCCGGCCCGTGCGGCCAGCTCGCCGATTCGCATGCCTACGACGGTAGGACCTGACGCCGACGTCAAGGCAAGCTCGGCTCGACCCCCGCGGACTCCTCGACCTCGAGGAGCGAGGCGCTGTGCCGCTCCTCGTCGAAGGCCCTGCGCCCGCCCCGCAGCCCGAACAGCCGCTTGGCGAGGGCGATGTAGAGCACGGCGAGGATGTTCAGCGCGAGGGTCGCGATCTTCAGATAGCTGACCTTCTCGGTGAGCTCCCAGATCTCCAGCGGCAGGAAGGCGGCCGTGGCGACCACGGTCAGGTACTCCGCCCACCGCTTGGCGTACCAGAGCCCGACCGCCTCGACGAGTTCGATCAGCGCGTACGCCAGCAGCAGCCCGGCCACCAGCAGCAGCGTGGAGTGCTTGTACCCGAAGGCCTTCTGGATCGACCCGACGACCGGTGAGTGGTCGAGGTCGTAGTGGAAGTGCCTGAAGACCGGCCGGAACGTGTCCAGATACTCGTTGAACAGTCTGCGCACCGCGTCCTGGCTGTTGCTGAACTTCCACACCGCGACCGCGACCAGCACGATGAACACCCCGCGCACGGCCCGCTCGATCGCCAGGAAGCGCAGGATGAACAGGTCCCGCAGCACCTTCCCGCGCGGCACCAGCGGGGCGTCCGCGGCCGGTCCCGAGCCGTGCGGCTCGCCGAGCGCGAAGTCCCCGCAGCGCAGACAGCGCCAGGCCTCCCCGACCGCGGTCTGCGCGTGCAGCCGCACCCGCAGCCGCGGGTCGTCCGGGGCGTAGGTCACATGCCCCTTGCGTGCGCAGTGCCGTCGATCCCAGTCGATCGCCATCCCCCGTGCCTCCAAATGCCGATGTGCCGTTCCCGTTGAACAGGAACGGCACGTTAGTGGATACGTCTGACAGCCGTGGCCGAGGGGTCGGCGCACCTGTGGAGAACCGGGCGGCTGGGCAACGGGGGGAGTTCCCAGCCGCCCGGAGAGCGGTGGCCGGACGGCCGGCCCGGGTTCAGGCCGAGCCGGACGTCCGGCGGCTTCTCGCGAGGTGCTAGGCCTTGGCCAGTTCCTCGCGCTGCTCGGGCAGTTCCGGCGTACCGGCCGCGCCCTCGTCCAGCAGCGTGGTCTCGTCGAACGGCAGCTCACCGGCGAGCACCTGCTGCATCCGGCCCTTGTCGATGTCCTTGGTCCAGGTGCCGATCAGGACGGTGGCGACGGAGTTGCCCGCGAAGTTCGTCAGGGCACGGGCCTCGCTCATGAAGCGGTCGATGCCGACGATGAGGCCGACGCCGTCCACCAGCGCGGGCTTGTGCGACTGCAGGCCGCCGGCCAGCGTGGCGAGCCCCGCACCGCTGACGCCGGCCGCGCCCTTCGAGGCCAGCAGCAGGAAGAGCAGCAGCGGGATCTGCTCGCCGACCGACATCGGCGTGCCGAGGGCGTCGGCGATGTACAGCGACGCCATGGTCATGTAGATCATGGTGCCGTCGAGGTTGAAGGAGTAGCCGGTCGGGACGGTGATACCGACCACGGCCTTGCTGACACCCAGGTGCTCCATCTTCGCGATGAGCCGCGGCAGCGCGGACTCGGAGGAGGAGGTGGACAGGATCAGCAGGAACTCACGGGCGAGGTACTTGAACAGCGTGAGGATGTTCAGTCCGGCGACGATCCGCAGCAGTGCGCCGAGCACGACGAAGACGAACAGCACACAGGTCACGTAGAAGCCGAGCATCAGCACGGCGAGACTCTTGAGCGCGTCGAGCCCGGCGGAGCCGACGACCGCGGCGATCGCGCCGAACGCACCGATCGGCGCGGCCCACATGATCATGCCCAGGATGCGGAAGACGAGCCGCTGGATGTGCTCGACACCGCGCAGCACGGGCTGGCCGACCGACCCCATGGCCTGCAGCGCGAACCCGGCGAGCAGCGCGATGAGCAACGTCTGCAGCACCTGGCCCTCGGTGAAGGCGGAGACGAAGGTGGTCGGGATGATCGACAGCACGAAGTCGACCGGGCCGAGCGCCTCGGAGTCGACCTGGCTGTGTCCGGTGGCCTTGAGGGCGTTGGTGAGGTGCAGCCCGTCACCGGGGTGCAGGATGTTGCCGACGACGAGACCGATGCCCAGCGCGACCAGGGACATCACCAGGAAGTAGCCGAGCGCGATACCGCCGACGGCACCGACCTTGGCGGCCTTCCGCACGGACCCGATCCCGAGCACGATCGTGCAGAAGATGATCGGCGAGATCATCATCTTGATGAGGTTGACGAAGCCGGTACCGAGTGGCTTGAGCTCGACCCCGGCGTCGGGCCAGACCAGCCCCACGACGATGCCGAGCGCCACCGCGGCGATCACGGCGATGTACAGGTAATGAGTGCGGTCCCGCTTGACTGCGGGTGCGGCAGGTGCCGTTTCGGGGGTGCTTGCTGCGGCCACGGCTGCCCTCCTTGACGTCTTCGTCGGCATCACCGGCGTGCGGCTCACGTCCGGGGGTTGTGGGGGATGCCGTGACTATCTCCCGGTCTGTGAGGGCGGTCACGCTTCCGTTCATTTAGTTCACGCTTAACCCGCGGGGCACACTGCTGACATGCGCTTCCCGTCCATCCCCCGCCCTCGCAGCCTCGCCGGCCAGCTCTTCGCCATGCAGGCCGTGCTGATAGCGGTGGTGGTCGCCGGTTACGCGCTGTTCACGTACGTCAGCGACCGCCACCAGGCGGAGGAGGCGGCGACCCGGCAGGCGACGGCGGTGGCCCGGTCGGTCGCCGACTCCCCCTCCGTCCGCGCGGCGATCCACACCACGAACCCTTCTTCGGAGCTCCAGCCCTACGCCCTCCAGGTGATGCGCGCCACGGAGGTCGACTTCATCACGATCATGACCCCGAACGGAATCCGCTGGACCCACCCCGACCAGACCCAGATCGGCAAGCACTACCTCGGCCACATCGGGGCGGCCCAGCAGGGCCACACCTTCAGCGAGACCTACAAGGGCACCCTCGGCGCCTCCGTCCGCACGGTGACGCCGATCACGGACAACGGCCGGGTGATCGGCCTGGTGAGCGCCGGCATCAAGGTGGAGGCGATCAGCCAGCGGGTCCAGGAGCAGGTGACGGCACTGCTGGGGGTCGCGGCGGGCGCCCTGCTGCTGGGCGCGCTCGGCACGTACGTCGTCAACGCCCGCCTGCGCCGCCACACCCACGGCATGAACGCGGCGGAGCTGAGCCACATGCACGACTACCACCAGGCGGCGCTGCACGCGGTGCGCGAGGGCCTGCTGATGCTGGACGGCCAGTACCGGGTGGCGCTCATCAACGACGGGGGGCGGGAACTCCTGGGGGTGGGCGCCGAGCAGGACGTGGTCGGCCGGTCGGTGGCCGAGCTGGGCCTGCCTGCCCCGCTGACCGGCGCACTGCTGGCCTCCGAGCCCCGGGTGGACGAGGTCCACCTGACGGCGGACCGGGTGCTGGTGGTGAACACGTCGCCGGTGTCGGGCGGAGAGCGCCGAGGAACGGTGGTGACACTGCGAGACGTCACCGAACTCCAGTCCCTGATGGGCGAACTGGACTCGGAACGCGGCTTCACACAGGCGCTGCGCTCCCAGGCCCACGAGGCGGCGAACCGCCTGCACACGGTCGTGTCCCTGATCGAGCTGGGCAGGGCCTCGGAGGCCGTCGACTTCGCGACGGCGGAGCTGGAGCTGGCGCAGGCGCTGACCGACCAGGTGGTGGCGGCGGTCAGCGAACCGGTCCTCGCCGCCCTGCTGCTGGGCAAGACCGCGCAGGCGAACGAGCGGGGCGTGGAGCTGGTGGTCTCGGACGAGAGCCGGCTGGATGACGGTTTGCTACCGGAGAGCCTGTCGGCGCGCGATCTGGTCACCATCCTCGGCAACCTGATCGACAACGCGGTGGACGCGGCCCAGGGAACGGTACGGGCGCGCGTGACGGTGACCGCGTACGCGGAGGACGCCGAGTTGGTGATGCGGGTGACGGACACGGGTGCGGGGGTCGACCCCGCCCACGCCGAGCTGGTCTTCCAGCGCGGCTTCTCGACGAAGCCGGCGGGACCGGGCGGGCGGGGACTGGGGCTGGCCCTGGTACGGCAGGCGGTCGTACGGCTGGACGGGACCCTGACGGTCACGGAGGCGCCGGAGGGCGGAGCGGTGTTCGAGGTACGGCTGCCGTTGCGGTCGTCGGTGGCGGGGGGCGAGGCGCGATGACCGGCGAACCGATTCGGGTGCTGGTCGTGGAGGACGATCCGGTGGCCGCCGACGCCCACGTCATGTACGTGGGCCGGGTGCCGGGGTTCGTCGCCGTCGGGAAGGCGCATACGGGGGCGGAGGCGCGCCGGATCCTGGACCGTACCCCCGTGGACCTGCTCCTCCTGGACCTGCACCTGCCGGACGTGCACGGCCTGCAGTTCGCGCGCTCGCTGCGGGCGGCGGGGCATCAGGCGGACGTCATAGCGGTGACGTCGGCGCGGGACCTGGCGGTGGTGCGGGAGGGGGTCTCGCTGGGGGTCGTCCAGTACGTCCTGAAGCCGTTCACCTTCGCGACGCTCCGCGACCGGCTGACCCGGTACGCGGAGTTCCGGGCGGCGGCGGGCGAGGCGAGCGGCCAGGACGAGGTGGACCGAGCACTGGCGGCCCTCCGGGCACCGTCACCGGCAGCCTTGCCAAAGGGCTTGAGCGCACCGACGCTGGAGCGGGTGACGCTCGCCTTGCGGGAGTCGAAGGAGGGGCTCACCGCGGCGGGGCTGGCGGAGAGCGTGGGGATCTCCCGGATCACGGCCCGGCGGTACCTGGAGCACCTGGTCGAGGCGGGGCGGGCTGGGCGGAGTCCGTTGTATGGGCAGGTGGGGAGGCCGGAGTTGGTTTATCGGTGGGGGCGGGGGCGGTGAGCCTTTCGGCTTGGGCACGGGCTTGGGCGGCTTCGGTGGGGGCGTTGGCTCGGGTGTAGGCGTCGGCGGCTTGGAGGTAGTAGATACAGGCCTCGGCTCGTCTGCATGTGATCGCGTGGGTAAGGGCCATGTTGTGGAGAGCGGTGCCGACGCCGTACCAGTCTTCAAATTCTTGGTAGATCTTCAGGGCCTTGCCATGCGCCTCATTTGTCTCCTCCACCACGCCCGTCTCACCCAGGATGCCACCGAGGTTGTTCCAGGAGTTAGCCTCCCCAAGACGATCCCCAATGCCCTCGAACAGGTCGCGGGCTTGAGTGTGCGCTTCAATCGCCTCCTTCATCCGCCCGGCCTTCCTCAGAGCGATCCCGAGACTGTCCCACGCTCTGGCCGCGTAGTTTAGGTCTCGGATCGCCTGAAACAGCCGACAGGCCGTGACGTGAACGTCGATTGCTTCCTTCACCCGGCCCGCCTCGCGCAGGGCAACTCCGAGGTTGAGACATGCACCGGCTTCGCCGTGGCGGTTCCCAACGGCCCGAAACAGGTCGCGGGCCCGAGTATGCGCGTCAATGGCCTCCCTCGCCCTGCCCCCCTCGTCCAGGGCAATGCCGAGGCTGGTCCACATGCTGGCCTCGCCATCGCGGTCTCCGGAACAGTGCGCGGCCTCCTGGGCAGCACGCGTGATGGTGATCTTGTCGTCGAAATACCTCCGCCAGTCGAGATACTCCGCCAGGCACCGCGCCAGCAGCACCGCCTCACCTCTGAGCAGCTTCTCGCTGGCCCACAACACTGCCGCCACCAAACCCACCCGTTCCCCATCCAGCCATGCCAACGCTTGGCTGCGATTACTGAACCGCTCCGGCTCTGCTCTTCCCGGCAGCCACCGCAACCGCTGATCGGCCGCATATGCCCACCTCAGATAAAGCCTCAGTACTCGCTCCCGCGCCGCCTCCCCCTCCTCCCGCAGCCCTGCGTCCCCCGCCACCACACCCATCCCGTACGCCCGCACCAAGTCATGCAACCGCCACCACGCCCGCCCACTCCCCCGATCGACGAGATGCGCCCGAGTCAGTGCCCTCAGGTCCGCCAGCGGAGGAGGGTCAGTCCCTACCAGCGCGGCGACAACTTCGTCACTCACCTCGGGTCCGGGCGCGAGGGCGAGCAGACGCAGCAGTCGAGCCTGCTCAGGCGGCAGACGGCGATAGGACAGCTCGAAGGTTGCTCGGACGCTGCGCTCCCCGTCATCAAGGTGAACGAGCCGGTCATGGGAAGCCCCAAGCTCGCCGACAAGCTCGGCAATCGGCATCCTCGGATCCTCCGCCAGCAACGCTGCCGCGATCTGAAGAGCGAGCGGTAAATGTCCGCACAGATAAGCTAGTTGTCCGCAGGCTTCAGGGTCGTCCGCCACACGACTGTCCTCAGGGTCGGCGATCCTCAGGGCCAATTCGACCAGCCGCCGCGCCTCCTCGGGCGCAAGCTGATCCAACGGCACTAGCCGCGCACCGAGTTGAGGCAGCCGGTGGCGAGACGTCACCAGTACCCGGTGCCGTCCCTCCCCCGGCAGCAAAGGCCTCACCTGATCCGGCGACGAAGCATTGTCGGCCAGTACCAACACTGCCCCCCGCTGGGCGAGCAGCGACCGGTAGAGACCCGCCCGGTCATCGGCCGCAGCCGGGATGTGCTCCGGCGGCACCCCGAGCGCCCGCAGCAGCGCCTGAAGGGCCTGGTCGGCGCTGACCGGCTGCTCGTCGTACCCGTGCAGGTCGAGGAAGAGCACCCCGCCCGGGAACCATCCCTTCCCGCACGCCAGATGTGCGGCCTCGACAGCAAGCGCCGTCTTCCCGATACCACCAAGCCCGGACACGGCGGTGACCAGAACCGCGGCGGAGTCGTCGAGCGCCCCCAGCAGCTCAGCCGTCTCCCCCTCCCGCCCGGTGAACCCACCAGGCCGCGGCGGCAACGAGGACAACGCCTCTGGCGCCGCCCCACCCCCCTGGATCACGACCTGGACCCCGACCACCTCACGCAGAAAGACCCCACCACGGAAGTCGGAGTGATCACCCCCGTACCAGGCAGCAGCACTGCCCGGCGCATACCGCTCCATGGCAGCCGCAACAGCACCCGCAACCCCCGGATCACCGCCGAGCAGCTCCGCAACCCGGTCACCCCAGGTCCGCAACTCCTCCGGCCGCCGACCCGAGCCATCCACCGCCTCGGCCAGCACCCGCCCGGCATCCCCACCCGCGCCCTCGGCCAGGGCCGCCAGCAAAGCCGATAAAGCCGCTCTCATGCGCCGTTCCGTCCCCCGATGCCCCTGATGCGTAGGCATCAACGGTACGGCGTCAGGCCGAGGCCCGTGCCGGTCTCGCCGGCCTCATGTACAGCAGAACCTGCACCCCCAGCCCCACCACCGCGAGCGCCTCCAGCACCGACAGCCCGACCAGCAACCGACCACGGTCCCCGCCCGCCCAGAACACCGCCAGCGCCGCCAGCGGCACCGCGCAGAACGCCGTCAGGTCGATCACGGCCTGGATCGTCTTGCGGGTCCGCCGCCGGACGTCGGTCCGGTGGTACGCCTCCCAGCCGAAGGTGTTGAAATCCCCGTCTGAAGCGGTTAGTTGCGCCAGCCTCGGCCCCAACTCGTCCCGCACGTAGAGCCCGATCGCCGAGATCTTCTCGTCGTTGACCAGGTACGTCCACCCGAGCACGACGCACACCGGCGGCAACGCCAACAGCATCGACGCCTGCTTGGCCTGCGCCGCCGCGGCGATGACAGCAGCCACCACACCGAGCGTCACGTACAAGAGATTGTCCCGGAACCCGATCCGCGCCTTCTGCTCGTCCTTGATCGTCTGGTACTCGGCGAGCAGCAACTGCCCGACGGTGACGCCTTGCTCCGGCATACGGCTCTCCCCCACCCGACGGGCCGACTCACACCGGTCGACCATACCCCCTCCGACCTGCCCGTTCTCCACTTCGCTCGTTTTTTCCTACCACCGGTGTTACGTTCTATGAGTGAGCAGTCATGCCGTTTCCCCCACCCCGGAGCGGGCCGGCAAGCGGTCCGTGTCCCTCCCTCAGTCGTTGATAAAGGAAATCGAGGCCAGGACCGGCAGGACAGGCTTCTCAGCCGTCGTGTCCGAGGCCCTGGAACAGTGGCTGGCCATGGCCAAGCTGCGCGAGGTCATCGAGGCCGACGAGCAGGAGTTCGGTCCGGTCGGTGCAGACGCCCTGCGGCGCGCGGAGGACGAGTGGTAAGCAAGCGCCTCAAGGCCCTGGGCAAGGGCGGAGGGACGCTGGTCCTGGACGCTCAGGGGCTCTGCCTCCAGGTCGACGGCGATGAGCAGATGCGCGCCCGAATCAGGACGGCAGAGCTGAACGGCCGTCGAGTCGCCCTGTCCGCCCTCACACCGCTGGAAGTCCGCCGCTCAGGACAGGCCAACCGGCGCCTGGCTTTCCTGCTGTCCCGCTTCGACGTCAAACCTGTCGACGAGGTCGTCCTGCGCACCGCGGCCCTCCTCCTGGACGCGACCGGTCTGGACGGTCACGAATGTCTCGTCGACGCGATCGTGGTCGCCACCGCCGCTCTCTGCGTACCACCAGTCCGTCTGGTCACATCGGACAGCTCTCACATACCCAAACTGTGCGCCGCCGCCCATGAACTGCCACCGCAGCCCTCGATCGGCCTGATCACCGTCTGATCGTCAGCCTGAGCCAACGGGACGGTCCGACAGGAGACTTGGCGCTACCGTGGACGGATGCCCGCGAAACAGCCCATCGCTGTCATCCTCACGGCGCTCCCCCTGGAGTACGACGCCGTCCGCGCCCATCTGAGGGGCGACATCAAGGAACTCGTCCACGACGACGGGACCCGCGTGGAGGTGGGCTCGCTCGAAGGCTCACCCTGGGCTCTCGCGGTCGCGGAGTTGGGCGAGGGCGCTATGAACGCCGCCGCGCTCACCACTCAGATCGTGGGCTGGCTACGCCCGCAGGCGCTGTTCTTCGTCGGGGTCGCGGGCGGGCTCAAGGACGACGTCGAGATCGGTGACGTGGTGGTCGGGACATGGGTGTACGCCGTTCATGGCGGCAAGCACACCCCCGAGGGATTCAACGCGCGGCCCAAGAGCTGGCCCGGCTCCAACCGTCTGGTGCAGGCCGCACGCTCAGCCGTGCGCGACCTGCGGGAGCTACGGGCCCACCTCAAGCCGATCGCGTGCGCCGACGTCGTCCTTGCCGACGACAGGTCCACGTTCGCCGACGAGATCCGGCGCACCTACAACGACGCCTGCGCCATCGAGATGGAGGGCTCCGGCGCCGTCCACGCGGCCCATCTGAACGGCCAGCTGGACGCCCTCGTGATCCGCGGAATCAGCGACCGCGCGAACCGCGACAAGCACCAGGCGGACGCCTCCGGTTCGCAGGAGCGGGCCGCCGAACAGGCGGCCTCGGTCGCGGTGGCGGTGTTGCGGAAGCACCGGCCCCGTGGGGGCTCCGACGACGAGGAGGGTCCCCAACAACGCGGGGACAGCTCGGCAACCTACGGCGGCGACCACATCGACTTCAGGGGCGGCACCTTCCACGGCCCCGTCATCGGCAAGCAGACCGGACGCTAGCGGCAAGGGCACGGCCCACGGCCCGGTCCCCCACGCGACGGCGACCCTGCCGCCACGCCCGCTGGGCTTCACCGGCCGGTCGGCGGAGTTGGACCGCCTGCTCCCCCATCTGGCCCCGGACAAGGCCGACGGCGACGCCCTCCCACTCCTCATCTTCGCCGTCACCGGCATGGGTGGCATCGGCAAGACCGCGCTGGCGGTGGAGGCGGGGCATCGGGCATGTAAGAAGGGGTGGTTCCCGGGCAGCACTCTCTTCGTGGACCTGCGCGGCTACGACGCCGACCCGGTCACCGCGGACCAGGCGGTCCTGGCCCTCCTCGACGCGCTCGGTGTCCGGGGGACGGATCTGCCGCCGACCGCAGAACGTCAGTACGACACGTACCGCGCGCTCCTCGCCGATCAGCAGCACCGGATCCTGCTGATCCTGGACAACGCCTCGGATCCGTCCCAGTACCTGCCACTACTACCAGGCACGGACCACCACCAAGTACTGATCACCTCCCGGGACCGTCCCGACTCCCTTCCGGTACGCCTCATCGACCTTGAGACCCTCGGCCCGGACGACTCCGTCGCCCTGGTCAGCCGCGCACTGCACGACGCCGACGAGCGCGACGACCGTCCCACCCGCGAACCGGAGGCCCTACGCGAACTGATTGTCCTCTGCGGCCACTTGCCGCTGGCCCTCCAGATCGCGGCCGCGATGCTGCGCCGACGTCGGCACCGGAGCATCGCCTCGCTGGTCGCCGAGATCCAGGAAACCGGGGACCCGACCACCGTCCTGGACAACGGCAGTCGCGGTACGGATCAGTACGGCCGTCCGCTGGTCCTCCGGCCTGTGCTGGAGAGCTCGTATCGTCGACTGCCGCACGATCAGGCTCGGTTGCTGCGGCTGCTGGCCCTCGCTCCGGGCGCGGAAACCGGCACGGAGGTGGTGGCCGCACTGGCCGGCCTCGACGAGCAGACCGTGCTGTCCTTGCTGGAGGACTTGGCCGCCACACATCTCGTCACGCCGGTCCGGGACGGCGAGGGGGCGGACTCGGTGGTGCGGTGGCGGTTGCATGACTTGGTGCGGGCGTATGGGGTGGGCGTGGTGGCGGGGGACGTGGGGTTGAGGGAGGAGGGGGAGGCGGCACGGGAGCGGGTGCTGGGGTTCTACTGCCGGTGGGCAGAGGCGGCGGACGCCCGGTTGCGTTGGCTGCCGGGGATGGGGAAGCCGGAGCGGTTCGAACGCCAGGGGGACGCGTTGGTGTGGTTTGACGCGGAGCGGGCGGGGCTGGTTGCGACGGTGGGATGGGCACGCGAGGAGCGGTACGCGGGCGCGTCGGTGCAGCTGGCTCTGCATCTGGGGGAGTATTTGCGCTGGCGACGGTATTTCGAAGACGCGATCACCGTCGCCGGCGTGGCGCGGGATGCCGCCCACCGTGCCAGGGACCGCCCTCGCGAAGGCATAGCGTGGAACGATCTTGGCATCGTTCTGGGACAGGTGGGCCAGGTAGAGAAGGCGATCGAGGCCCACACCCGCGCCCGCAACCTGCACCAGGGCGCCGGAGACCGCCACCGCGAGGCCGGCGCGTGGTCCAACCTCGGCCTCGCCCTGCGGGAGGCGGGCCAGGTGGAGGAGGCGATCGAGGCGCACACTCACGCCCGCGACCTTTACCGGGGTGCCGACGACCGCCGTCGCGAGGCAATGGCGTGGAACGGCCTCGGCCTCGCCCTGCGGAAGGCGGGCCGGGCGGAGGAGGCGATCGAGGCGTACGCCGAGGCGTTGAAGGGCCATCAGGAGTCCGAGGACTGGTACGGGGCCGGCCAGACCCTCCAGAACCTGGCCTTCGCCCACGAGACCGCCCAACGCCCGACCGACGCCCGCACCTACTGGCTCCAGGCCGCCGACGCCTACACCCGCGCCAACGCCCCCG
Organism: Streptomyces sp. NPDC047061; assembly: GCF_040643955.1. Lineage (NCBI taxonomy): Bacteria > Bacillati > Actinomycetota > Actinomycetes > Kitasatosporales > Streptomycetaceae > Streptomyces > Streptomyces sp. NPDC047061. Next base: position 210,641 of record NZ_JBEYVI010000011.1, on the reverse strand, counting down.
CCAAAGCCGCCCAAGCCCGCGCCCGGGCCGCCGAACTCGACTAACCCCTTCACCACCCCCGAACCCCCCACCCCGGCAACACCGCCCACATCCGCGTCCCACCCCCAGGCTCCCGCCCCTCCCCGAACCCCCACTCCCCCTCGCACGCCCGCACCACGCACCCCAGCACCCGCAGCGCGGCCCGCCTCCGCACCTCGCAGGCCTCCGCCACCCGTGGGTGACGATGCCGGGGATGCCCGTCGTAGAGGATCACCCGCAGCGCGTCCTCCCGGTACCGCAGCGACACGTACACGTCCTCCCCCGGAGTGAACTTGCAAGCACACGCGGCCAGTTCACTCACCACCTGAACAGCCGCATCCGTGAGCCCCTCCAGCCCGTGCGTCTTCAGGACAACCCGGGTGGCAGCTCGCGCGACCCGGCAACTGGCCGCTCCCGCAGGCAACGTGAAGCTGTAGGCGAGCGCGTCCGGGGAGGGTGCCGCCAGCTCCGAGACCTCGCCGGTGACGATGGGACAGGGCATGGCCATGAGTGACTCCTTTTCAGCAGACGGGACTTGCTGCAGCCGGTGGCCTGTCGCGCGAACCAGGGCAGGCTCGCGCGATGCACTTCCCGCGACGTCGATCCGTAACCGATCTGTCACCGACTGTAGAGAAGTCAGGGGGCTCTTTGCCACCTACTCTCCGAGATTGCCACTATCGAGGTGGACCAAGCCCTCGCTCGGGAGGCAGACTTGCGCCACCACCAACGGAGGAACTGACACATGCCACCGAGGTCAACGCCCACGGAGCGCCAGAGGCGGCTGGGCGCCGAGTTGCGCAAGATGCGGCTCGCGGCGGACGTGACCACCGACTACGCCGCCGGACTGCTCGGGCTCGACCGCACCAAGGTGTCCAACATGGAAGCGGGGGCCCGAGCCATCTCCCCCGAGCGCGTACGAGTCCTCGCCTGTAACTACGCCTGCCACGACGAGGCCTACGTCGACGCGCTGGCCGAGATGGCGAGCGACCGCAAGCGGGCCTGGTGGGATGCGTACCGGGGGCAGCTCCCCGCAGGGCTCCTCGACATCGCGGAGCTGGAGTGGCATGCCAAGAGCGTGCGCGTCGGCCTGTCCCTGATCATGCCCGGTCTGCTCCAGACCGACGGCTACGCCCGCACGATGTTCTCCGCCGCGCTACCGCCCCTCTCGGCGGCCGAGGTCGAACTGCGCGTGGCCCTGCGCATGCAGCGACAGCAGGTGCTCTTCCGCGAAGACCCCGTCACGTACACGGGATATGTGCACGAGGCCGCCCTGCGCATGGAGTTCGGCGGCGCCAAGGTGACGCGGGGACAACTGGACCACCTGTGCGACGCATCCGAGCGTGACAACGTCAACGTGCGCGTGATCCCCTTCAAAGTCGGGGTGTTCCCCGGGGCCGGCCAGGCGGTGACCTACGCCGAGGGGCCGGTTCCCCAGCTCGACACCGTGGAACTGGACTCCGCCCACGGCCCCGAGTTCACCCACGGTCAGTCACAACTCGACAAGTACCGGGCCCACTTGGACTGGATGGAGGCCGCGTCACTGTCGCCCGAGGCCTCACGCGACTTCATCCAGGGCATCGCCCGCAGCCTCTGAGGAGCCAACCATGCCTGACATCACCTGGGAAGACCCCTTCTGCACCGAGGGCGCCAACTGCTTCCGCCTCGGCACCGACCCCCAAGGCAACGCCTACATAGCCGTCGCCGGCCAGGAGGACACCTACCTCACCGACACCCGCGAAGCCCTCCGCACGCTCATCCGGGACATCAAGGCCGGCAGAGCCGACCACCTCCTCTAGGGCTCCAGTACGCCTCGCCGGAACGGCTCCACGCCGACCACCCGCCGTACCTTCACCGGCTCGATGAGCAGCATCACCCGCCGCTCCCCCGGCAGCAGCCACGGATACCGGTCCTCCCCGATGTACTTCCGGGTCAGCCGGTCCATCGACCGCTCCGCCTCCTCCCCCTCCACGAACCGCACCACCCGCCCCCGGATCTCCACCCGGTCGTAGGGGTTGCCGGGGTCGTGGTGCGAGAGCGAGACGGCGGGGTTGCGCCGCAGGTTCTCCTCCTTCACGCGGCCGATCGCCGTGTTGACCATGACGTGGTCGCCCTCGATGTCCACCCACATGGGCGACACCTGGGGCGCACCGTCCGGCCCGACGGTCGCGAGATGCCAGAAGTTCGGCGCCATCAGCCGCTCACGTACGTGCTCGTCCAACCCGCCTGTACGGTCCACGGAATACATGAGGGGATCCTCACCCCCTCCCTGCCCCAGCAAACCAGCAAACCCCCGCAGACGCATTGACCTGACTAGACCACTCCACTTACCTTCACACGGCAAGAGAGACGAACCCCCAGGCCACAGCGCAGTGGCCGCCGAGGAGGTCGTGCCCGTGCGCCCCACCGCCGTCAGCATCCTTGCCCTCTCCCTCGTCACCGCCGCCGCTTCCCTCACCGCGTGCGGCAGCGGGTCCGGGAGCAGTCCCGACACCGTGAAGATCTCTTTCAAGCAGTCCACGGACAACTCCATCAAGGTGATGGACACGTATCTCGCCGACATCAAGAAGCAGTTCGAGAAGGAGTACCCGGGGAAGAAGGTCGAGCTCGTTCCCATCAAGGCCCCGGACTCCGAGTACTACACGAAGCTCCAGCAGATGCTCCGGTCGCCGCGGACCGCTCCCGACCTGGTCTACGAGGACACCTTCCTCATCAACTCCGACATCACCAGCGGGTACTTGAAGCCCCTCGACTCCTACCTCGGCAAGTGGGACGACTGGGGGCAGTTCATCGACACCGCCAAGGCGGCCGCCCAGGGCGAGGACGGGAAGACGTACGGCGTCCCGGACGGGACCGACACCCGTGGGCTCTGGTTCGACAAGCGGGTGTTCAAGAAGGCCGGACTGCCCACCGACTGGCAGCCGAAGACCTGGGACGACGTGCTCGCCGCCGCCCGGACCATCAAGCAGAAGGTCCCCGGCGTCACGCCGCTGAACGTCTACACGGGCAAGCCCGTCGGCGAGGGCGCCACCATGCAGGGCTTCGAGATGCTGCTGTACGGGACGAACGACGGGACCAGCGACCCGCTCTACGACAGGACGAGCAAGAAGTGGATCGCCGGGAGTCAGGGGTTCAAGGACGCGCTGTCCTTCGTCGAGACCGTGTACAAGGAGAAGCTCGGGCCCGACGTCTCCGACGCCCTCGACCCCAACTTCGGCACCGCCGTCCGCGGTGAACTCCTCCCCCAGGGCAAGCTCGGCATCGACCTCGACGGGTCCTGGCTGCCGCAGGACTGGAACCAGGGCAGCGGGCACGAGTGGCCCGACTGGTCCAGGCAACTGGGGCTGGCCTACATGCCGACCCAGCACGGCCAGGCCCCCGGCAAGGTCAGCATGTCCGGTGGCTGGACCTGGGCCATACCCAGCAAGGCGGCCAACCCCGACCTCGCCTTCGACTTCGTCAAGACCATGCAGACCAAGGCGAACGCCCAGAAGTGGTACATCGCCAACTCGGGGATCGCGGTGCGGAAGGACGTCGCGAGCGATCCGTCGTACACGTCCGCCCAGCCCGGCATCAAGTTCTTCACCGATCTGGTCGCCAGCACCCACTACCGGCCCGCCTACCCGGCCTATCCGAAGGTCTCCACCGCCATCCAGGAGGCCATGGAGAGCGTGACGACCGGTGACGCGTCGGTCGACAAGGCGGCGAGTACCTACGACTCGACGCTCAAGGACGTCACCGACGGCCAAGTGGTCACCCAGTGAGTCGGTCGGCCAGTCACCCGGTGAGTCCGTCGGCCGGTCACCCCGCGATCAGCCGGCGGCTGTTCCGCGGCCTCCCCCTCACCCCCGCCCTGGTCCTGCTCCTCCTCTTCCTCGGCGGGCCCATCGTCTACTGCGCCTGGATCGCCTTCACCGACCTCCAGCTCACGGGCCAGGCGCACTCCTCCTTCGTCGGTTTCGCCAACTTCCGCAGGGCGTTCCACGACGACGCCTTCCTGAACGCCGTCTGGCTGACCCTCGTCTTCACCGTGCTGTCCGCGCTCGTCGGGCAGAACACGCTGGGGCTGGCGCTCGCCGCGCTGATGCGGCGGGCGTCGAAGCCGGTGCGGACGCTCACCGGCGGAATCGTGATCACGGCGTGGGTGCTGCCGGAGGTCGTCGCCGGGTTTCTGCTGTACGCCTTCTTCCGAAGGGAAGGCACTCTCAACGCCATCCTGGACTTTCTCCATCTGCCGTCCCAGAACTGGCTGTTCACGCTGCCGATCCTGGCGGTGTCGTTCGCCAACGTGTGGCGGGGGACGGCCTTCTCGATGCTCGTGTACTCCGCCGCCCTCGACGAGATCCCGAACGAGATCGAGGAGTCGGCAGAGGTCGACGGCGCCGGCGGCTGGCGGCGGATGTGGCACATCACGCTGCCGATGATCCGCCGGTCCATCGGGACGAACCTGATGCTCAACACGCTCCAGACGCTCTCCGTCTTCGGACTGATCTGGGTGATGACCAGGGGCGGCCCGGGGGACAGGAGCCAGACCCTGCCCCTCTTCATGTACGAACAGGCCTTCCAGAACAGCATGATCGGGTACGGCACCGCCGTCGCCCTGCTGCTGCTCCTCGTCGGCTCGCTCTTCTCCGTCGTCTACATGCGGCTGCTGCGTACGGAGGTGTGAGAGAGACCGATGCCCCGCAACAGACACCGCTCCCGCCGGCTCGCCGCCGACCTCGGCCTGCTCGTCGTGGCCGCCGCCTTCGTGCTGCCGCTCGCCTGGGTGCTGCTCTCCGCCGTCGACCCGCACGCCGATCTCCGGGTGCGGATCCCGGACGGGTTCACCTTCGCCAACTTCGACGCGATCCTCACCCCCGACATCACCTACACCCCGCTGCTCAACAGCCTGATCCTGTGCGGGGGCGCCACCGCGCTCACCGTGGCGTGCGCCGCCCTCGCCGCGTACCCGCTCTCCCGCTACCGTTCCCGGCTCAACCGGCCGTTCCTGCTCTCCGTCCTCTTCGCGACCAGCCTGCCCATCACCGCGATCATGGTGCCGGTGTACGCGCTGTTCGTGCGGATCAACCTCATCGACACCATGCAGGGCACCATCCTGTTCTTCGCCGCCTCCCAACTCCCGTTCGCCATCTGGCTGATGAAGAACTTCATGGACGGTGTCCCGAAGGAGCTGGAGGAGGCCGCGTGGACGGACGGCGCCAACTCCGCCCAGTCGCTGGTTCGGATCGTGCTGCCGCTCATGGGACCCGGTCTCGCCGTCGTCACCGTGTTCGCCTTCGTGATGATGTGGGGCAACTTCTTCGTCCCGTTCATGCTGCTGCTCTCGCCGGACCAGATGCCCGCATCCGTCAGCATCAACGACTTCTTCGGCAACCGCGGCACCGTCGCCTACGGCCAGCTCGCCGCCTTCTCCGTCATCTACTCGACACCGGTGATCCTGCTGTACGTCCTGGTCGCGCGGCGGTTGGGAGGCGGGTTCGCGCTGGGCGGCGCCGTCAAGGGATGAACAGGCCACACGTACGGGGGAAACCGTACGTTCGTACAATCCGTGTTCCTGGCCGAACGGACCGTAGCCACCGTCCTTGATCACCCCTACCTTGTCGGCTGTGCGCCGACCCCCAGCTCTGCCGAACCAGCCAGGCCCCCCTTTCAACGCCCCCGCCGCCCGCAGACTCCGTGCCGCTCTCGGCATGGGGCCCGAGCACGTGGCCCACGATCTGCGGGCCTCGTTCGGGCTGCCGTACGCCACGCCCGATCTCGTCCTCGCCTGGGAGCGCGGCGCGGTGATCCCCAGCAGTCCCGAACTCACCGCGCTGGCGGGCGTGTTGTGGTGTGCCCCGGGCGAACTGATCGGCCGGCCGCGGACGCTGCGCGAACACCGGATCGCGCGCGGGCTGGCTCCGGAGGACGTGGCGCTGGCGGTCGGCGTCGACCTTCTCGGCTATCTCGCGATGGAGGAGGACGAGGAGTGGCAGGGCACGGAACGGCAGTCCGCCGCCCTGGCCGAGGCCCTCCGGCTCTCCCTGCCGGACTTCATCACCGTCACCGGCAAGGAGGAGAAGCTGGCGGAACTGCTGCGGGGCGCGGTCACCACCCGCTGGCAGGCCTATGTCCGCCAGGTGGGCAAGGTCGTCCCCCTGGAAAAACGCCTGATCGAGGGCACCCTCCGCGAACTGCACGAGAGCTACCAGGGCCAGATGACGGCAACCCTGGCCTGGGGCAACATTCCGGCAGCGGATTCAGCAGAGGACAGGGGAAAGGACTTCCTGGCCGACATCGTCGCCCGTTTCTGGGAGCGGATGGACAGCGCCCCGTAAGGGGCGCGGGGAACTGCGCGCTCAACCCCCACCGGGCCCGCGGCTCCCCCACCACCGAACCGCCCCTTAAAAAACGGACTCCGCCTCGTCCATCCGATCCTTCGGCACCGTCTTCAACTCGGTCACCGCCTCCGCGAGCGGCACCATCGCGATGTCCGTCCCCCGCAGCGCGGTCATCCTCCCGAAGTCGCCCCGGTGCGCCGCCTCCACCGCGTGCCACCCGAACCGCGTCGCGAGGACGCGGTCGTAGGCCGTCGGCGTGCCGCCGCGCTGGACGTGGCCGAGGATGACCGGCTTGGCCTCCTTGCCGAGCCGCCGCTCCAGCTCGTACGCCAGGGCCGTGCCGATGCCCTGGAAGCGCTCGTGGCCGTACTGGTCGATCTCACCCTTGCCGTAGTCCATCGTGCCCTCGGCGGGGTGCGCGCCCTCCGCCACGCAGACCACGGCGAACTTCTTGCCGCGGGCGAACCGCTCCTCGACCATCTTGACCAGGTCGGCGGGGTCGAAGGGCCGCTCGGGGAGGCAGATGCCGTGGGCGCCGGCGGCCATCCCGGACTCCAGGGCGATCCAGCCGGCGTGCCGGCCCATCACCTCGACGACCATCACCCGCTGGTGGGACTCGGCGGTGGTCTTCAGGCGGTCCATCGCCTCCGTGGCGACCCCCACCGCGGTGTCGAAACCGAAGGTGCGGTCCGTGGACGAGATGTCGTTGTCGATGGTCTTCGGGACGCCGACGACCGGCAGGCCCGCGTCGGACAGCATGCGCGCCGCGGTCAGCGTGCCCTCGCCGCCGATCGGGATCAGCGCGTCGATGCCGAACTCCTCGACCATGTCGGTGGCCCGGTCGCAGGCCTCGCGCAGCCGGTCCCGCTCCAGTCGCGACGAGCCCAGGATGGTGCCGCCGAGGGCGAGGATGCCGCTGACGGCGTCCAGGTCGAGGGTGCGGTAGTGGCCGTCGAGCAGACCCCGGAAGCCGTCCTCGAAACCGATGACCTCGTCGTCGTACTGTGCGACAGCCCGGTGTACCACCGATCGGATGACGGCGTTCAGGCCGGGGCAGTCGCCGCCTGCGGTGAGAACTCCGATGCGCATGGTGGTGTGTCTCCTGCTCGCTGTCGTGACCGGTGAGCCGATCCGATTGTTTCATGCCGGACGGGTGGGCGAAGTCCTGACGGGCGCCTTATCCGGCGCCGGGGGTATTGTCAAGAGGGTTCCGCTCACCCCGGTGGGCGATTTTTGTGTGGCTATGCAGAGCCCATAGCGGCAGAGACCCATAGAGAGACCCATAGAGAGACGGAGTGCACACGTGACGCGCAGCGTGTACGTGACCGGGATCGACCGGGGCGACGGCCGCCAGGTCGTCGAGCTGGGCGTGATGGAGCTGCTGACCCGGCAGGTCGACCGGGTCGGTGTCTTCCGTCCGCTCGTCCATGACAATCCCGACCGCCTGTTCGAGCTGCTGCGTGCCCGGTACCGCCTCTCCCAGGACCCGGCGACCGTCTACGGCATGGACTACCACGCGGCCTCCGCCCTCCAGGCCGAGCGCGGCGCCGACGAGCTGGTCTCCACCCTCGTCGACCGCTTCCACCTGGTCGCCCGCGACTACGACGTCGTCCTGGTCCTCGGCACCGACTTCGCCGACACCCAGTTCCCGGACGAGCTGTCCCTGAACGCCCGGCTCGCCAACGAGTTCGGCGCCTCGGTGATCCCGGTGGTCGGCGGCCGCGACCAGAACGCGGAGTCCGTGCTGGCGGAGACCCGGAACGCGTTCCGGGCGTACGACGGTCTCGGCTGCGACGTGCTGGCGATGATCGCCAACCGGGTCGTCCGCGAGGAGCGGGAGGAGATAGCCCGGCGGATCGACGGGCGGCTGCCGGTGCCGGTGTACGTGCTGCCGGACGAGCCCGCGCTGTCCGCGCCGACGGTCGCCCAGATCGCGCACGCGCTCGAAGCGAAGGTGCTGCTGGGCGACGACTCGGGGCTGGCCCGGGACACCCTGGACTTCGTGTTCGGCGGCGCGATGCTGCCGAACTTCCTGCCCGCCCTGACCCCGGGCTGCCTGGTCGTGACCCCCGGCGACCGCGCCGACCTGGTCGTCGGCTCGCTGGCCGCGCACAGCGCCGGCACCCCGCCGATAGCCGGCGTGCTGCTCACCCTCGGCGAGCGGCCCAGCGACGAGATCCTCACCCTCGCCGCCCGGCTCGCCCCCGGCACCCCGGTGCTGTCCGTGCCCGGCAACAGCTTCCCGACCGCCGCCCAGCTGTTCTCCCTGGAGGGCAGACTGAACGCGGCCACCCCGCGCAAGGCGGAGACCGCGCTCGGCCTGTTCGAGCGGTACGTCGACACCGCCGGCCTCAACAAGCGGGTCTCGGCGCCGAGCACCGGCCGGCTCACCCCGATGATGTTCGAGCACAAGCTCCTGGAGCAGGCGCGTTCCGACAAGCGGCGGGTGGTGCTGCCGGAGGGGACCGAGGCGCGGGTGCTGCACGCGGCGGAGGTGCTGCTGCGCCGGGGGGTATGTGACATATCACTGCTCGGACCCGTCGACCAGATCCGCAAGAAGGCCGCCGACCTCGGCATCGACCTCGGCGACGCCCAGCTGATCGACCCGGCCACCTCCGAGCTGCGCGACGCCTTCGCCGAGCAGTACGCGCTGCTCCGCGCCCACAAGGGCGTGACGGTGGAGCTGGCGTACGACGTGGTCGCCGACGTCAACTACTTCGGCACCCTGATGGTGCAGGAGGGGCTGGCGGACGGCATGGTCTCCGGTTCCGTGCACTCGACGGCGGCGACCATCCGGCCGGCCTTCGAGATCATCAAGACCAGGCCGGGGTCGTCGATCGTCTCGTCCGTCTTCTTCATGTGCCTCGCCGACAAGGTGCTGGTCTACGGCGACTGCGCGGTGAACCCGGACCCGAACGCCGAGCAGCTCGCCGACATCGCCGTCCAGGCGGCCGGTACCGCCGCCCAGTTCGGGGTGGAGCCGCGGATCGCGATGCTGTCGTACTCCACGGGCACGTCGGGTTCGGGGGCGGACGTGGACAAGGTGCGGGAGGCGACCGAGCTGGCGCGCTCGCGCAGGCCCGACCTGAAGATCGAGGGGCCGATCCAGTACGACGCGGCGGTGGAGCCGTCGGTGGCCGCCACCAAGCTGCCGGGCTCCGAGGTCGCCGGGCAGGCCAGCGTGCTGATCTTCCCGGACCTCAACACCGGCAACAACACCTACAAGGCCGTGCAGCGGTCGGCCGGCGCGATCGCGGTCGGGCCGGTGCTCCAGGGGCTGCGCAAGCCCGTCAACGACCTGTCCCGCGGTGCCCTCGTCCAGGACATCGTCAACACCGTCGCCATCACGGCGATCCAGGCCCAGAACCCGGCCCAGAATTCGGCCCAGAGTTCGGCCCAGAGTTCGGCCCAGTACCCGGCCGCGCCCCAGGCCGCGTTCCCGAGCGAGAAGGCAACCGCCCAGTGAGCCACCGTCCGACCCGTGTCCTCGTCCTCAACTCCGGCTCCTCGTCGGTGAAGTACCAGCTGCTGGACATGCAGGACAGCAGCCGGCTGGCGGTGGGTCTCGTCGAGCGGATCGGCGAGCAGACCTCACGACTGAAGCACTCCTGCCTCGGCACCGGTGACACCCGCGAGGCGGTCGGTCCGATCGCCGACCACGAGGCCGCGCTGAAGGCCGTCGCGGAGGAACTGGCCAAGGACGGCCTCGGCCTTGACTCGCCGGAGCTGGCCGCGATCGGGCACCGGGTGGTGCACGGCGGGATGTTCTTCACCGAACCGACGGTGATCGACGACGCGGTGCTCGACGAGATCGAGCGGCTGATCCCGGTCGCCCCGCTGCACAACCCGGCCAACCTGACCGGGATCCGCACCGCGCAGGCGCTGCGCCCGGACCTGCCGCAGGTCGCCGTCTTCGACACGGCGTTCCACACCACCATGCCGGAGTCCGCGGCGCGGTACGCGATCGACCCGCGGATCGCCGACCGGTACCGGATCCGGCGCTACGGCTTCCACGGCACCTCGCACGCGTACGTGTCCCGGGCGACCGCGAGGCTGCTGGGAAAGACACCGGAAGAGGTGAACGTCATCGTGCTGCACCTCGGCAACGGGGCCTCGGCGTCGGCCGTCCGGGGTGGCCGGTGCGTGGACACCTCGATGGGCATGACGCCTTTGGAGGGACTGGTGATGGGAACCCGTTCCGGCGATCTGGACCCGGCCGTCATTTTCCATTTGGCACGGGTTGGCGGAATGTCCATGGACGAGATCGACACTCTTCTCAACAAGAGGAGTGGTTTGTTCGGTCTGTGCGGTGACAACGACATGCGGGAGATCCGGCGCCGGATCGACGAGGGCGACGAAGAGGCAGAACTCGCCTTCGACATCTACGTCCACCGCCTGAAGAAGTACATCGGCGCGTACTGCGCCGTCCTCGGCCGGGTCGACGCGGTGGCCTTCACCGCGGGCGTCGGCGAGAACGCGGCCGCGGTGCGGGAGGCGGCCGTGGCAGGTCTGGAGGGGCTGGGGCTCGCGGTCGACCCGGAGCTGAACGGCGCCCGAGGGGACGAGCCGCGGCTGATATCGCCGGCCGGTGCGCGCGTCGCCGTCGCGGTGGTGCCGACGGACGAGGAGCTGGAGATCGCGACGCAGACGTACGCGCTCGTCGGCACCGGATCGACACCGGTCGGAAATAACAGCTGAGCACATTAGCGCCCATTTGTATCTTCCACCAGACGGAATATTCCGTAGCGAAACAAACCGATAGGATCGCCCCATGCGCCGTTCGAAAATCGTCTGTACTCTCGGCCCCGCGGTCGACACCCACGAAATGCTCGTCGCCATGATCGAGGCCGGCATGAACGTGGCCCGGTTCAACTTCAGCCACGGCTCGCACGCCGAGCACCAGGGGCGGTACGACCGCGTCCGGGCCGCCGCCAAGGAGACCGGCCGCGCCATCGGCGTCCTGGCCGACCTCCAGGGCCCGAAGATCCGTCTGGAGACCTTCGCCGAGGGACCGGTGGAGCTGGAGCGCGGTGACGAGTTCGTCATCACGACCGAGGACGTCCCGGGCGACAAGACCATCTGCGGTACGACCTACAAGGGCCTGCCGGGCGACGTCTCGCGCGGCGACCAGATCCTCATCAACGACGGCAACGTCGAGCTGAAGGTCCTGGACGTCGAGGGCCCGCGGGTGCGGACGATCGTCATCGAGGGCGGTGTCGTCTCCGACCACAAGGGCATCAACCTGCCCGGTGCGGCCGTCAATGTGCCCGCGCTGAGCGACAAGGACATCGAGGACCTGCGGTTCGCGCTGCGCATGGGCTGCGACATGGTCGCGCTGTCCTTCGTGCGGGACGCGAAGGACGTCAACGACGTCCACCGGGTGATGGACGAGGAGGGCCGCCGGGTCCCCGTCATCGCCAAGGTGGAGAAGCCGCAGGCGGTCGAGAACATGGAGGGCGTCGTGCTGGCGTTCGACGCCGTGATGGTCGCCCGTGGCGACCTCGCCGTCGAGTACCCGCTCGAGAAGGTCCCCATGGTGCAGAAGCGGCTCATCGAGCTGTGCCGCCGCAACGCCAAGCCGGTGATCGTGGCGACCCAGATGATGGAGTCGATGATCACCAACTCCCGTCCGACCCGCGCCGAGGCCTCCGACGTGGCCAACGCGATCCTGGACGGCGCCGACGCGGTCATGCTGTCCGCCGAGTCCAGCGTGGGCGCGTACCCGGTCGAGACCGTGAAGACGATGTCGAAGATCGTCACCGCGGCCGAGCAGGAGCTGCTGAGCAAGGGCCTGCAGCCGCTGGTGCCGGGCAAGAAGCCGCGCACCCAGGGCGGTTCGGTGGCCCGTGCCGCCTGCGAGATCGCCGACTTCCTCGGCGGCCGCGGCCTGGTCGCCTTCACCCAGTCCGGCGACACCGCCCGCCGCCTCTCGCGCTACCGCGCGCAGCAGCCGATCATCGCCTTCACCACCGACGAGAACACCCGCAACCAGCTCACCCTCAGCTGGGGCGTGGAGTCGCACGTGGTGCCGTTCGTGAACACCACGGACGAGATGGTCGACATGGTCGACCAGGAGCTCGCCAAGATCAACCGCTTCAACCCGGGCGACACCGTCATCATCACGGCCGGTTCGCCCCCCGGCGTCTCCGGCACCACCAACATGCTCCGCGTCCACCACATCGGCGGCATCAACAAGTGACGCCCCGCTGAAGGGCCTTGTACGGCACCGAGGGCGCCCCCTGTGGCAGAGGGCGCCCTCGGTTCCTGTCTCCGGGCTACGGCAGGCTGTCGGCGATCCGGTCCCACTCCTCGAACTCGCCCCTGCGCGGGTGGTCCGGGAGCAGCGGGGCGACGGCGCGGGCGGGGCCGAGCAGCCCGCGGGCCCTGCGCAGGGACAGCATCCGGGCGCGGTCCAGCTCACGCCACCGCGGGGCGAGCGCGGCGGCCGTGTCCGGGGTCATCGGCATGGCGTCGAGGGCGCGGTCGAGCACCGGGCCCGGATCCAGCAGCGGAACGTCCGGCACCGCGCCCGCCTCCGTCAGCTCCTTCAGCAGGGAGGCCCGGAGCCAGAGGTCGCGCAGCAGCCACTCGTTGCGCTGCGCGCCGGTCGCCCGCTCCGCGGCCGCCAGCAGGGCCGGCCACGCCTCGGCGACCGCCCGCCACTGCGCACCGGTCAGCCGGGCCGGGTCCTGCTGGATACGGGCGGCGAACATCTGCGCGGCACCGATCCACTCGCTCACCGCGCCGTCGGTCCGCAGCACCTCCGGTGCCGACCAGCGGCGTGCGTGCGCGTCCAGGTCCAGCCCGTCGAGGTCGTCGAAGAGACCACTCACCCGAAGTACACCCCAGTCGTCACGGACATCTCCTTCACGCGGGACAGCACTGTGGCCCGGTCACCGCGCGAGGCGGACGACCGGGCCACAGCTCTTTGCGCGGCTCCCGAACGGGTCTGTGGCGGCGGTCAGCCGGTTCCGTCGGTCGTGTAGACGTGCATCCCGGGGATGTGCAGGGTGCCGCCGAACTGCGCGGCCTGGGTGACCTTCACGTTGGTGAAGTAGATCAGCGGGATGTTCAGCGGCGGCGGGTTGTCCACGTCGAACGTGATCGGGATCAGGCCGAAGAGGTTGCCCGAGATGGACTCCGTGTACATCGTCGTGGCGCCGTCGCGGATCGTGGACGTGGAACCCGACGCGGCCTGCACGTGGTAGGTCTTGTCGATGTTCGTGTCCTTGACCGTCTGGTGCAGGTTACCGATGTCGGTGCCGCCCGAGATGACGTACTTCAGCACCTTCTTCGTCTTGCCGCTGGCCGTCCTCACCGTGACGATGCCCTGGTAGTCGGCGCTCTTCAGCGTCAGCGAGCTGGCGTTCAGGTACCAGGGGTCGTCCGCCACCGGCACCTTGTTGTCGACACCGCTCACGTCGTCGGTGGCGACCTCGCAGTCGTCGGCCGACGTGGTGGAGCTCGCGGAGGCGCTCGGCGAGGCACTGCTGGTGGCGTCCGCGGCCGCCTTGGTGGCGTCGTCCGCCGCCTTGGTCGCCGTGTCGGTGGTGTCCTTCACGGTGTCCGTGACCGTCTTGACGGTCTTGGAGACGGTGTCCGAGCCGCTGTCGTCGCTCGTCGAGGAGGACGAGTCCGACTTCTCCGTGGACGACGACGAGGAGGAGTCCGAGGACGCGGACGCCGACGGCGAGGGGGTGGCGCTCGCGGTGGAGTCCGACGAGGACGAGCTCGTCGTGCTGCCGCCGCTGAGGATGCTGCCGATCGCGTCCCCGATCGAGTCCAGCAGACTGCCGCCGCTGCTGCTGCTCTCGGAGGCGGACGGCGACGGGGTCGCCGTGCTGCCGGAGTCCGAGGACCCCGAATCGCCGGAGGAGGACGACGACTTGGACGCGGACGGCGTCGGCGTGGCCGTGTCCTCGGAACCTGAATCCGACGAGGACGACTTGTCCGACGACGACGTCGAGTCCTTGGCGTCGTCCGACGCGGTGGCGGACGGCGTGGCCGAGTCAGTGGCGTCGTCGCTCGCGCTCGCCGAGGCGGAGGGCGAGGCCGAGTCCAGGGCCGCGACACAGTCCTTGTAGTCCTCGGCGAGGCTCTTCGAGGACGCCGACGACGTGCTGTTGGTGTCGGCGATCGCGAGCGTCGACGTGAACCCGAAGCCCATGAGCACGGCCGTCGGCATCGCCACGGACGCTATCGCCTTGCCCGCGGGCATGTGGAACCTGGTGAACAGCGGCTTCTTGGGTGCCGCATGGCGGGGCCCGGTTCTCACACGGGACTCGTCCACATCAGTCCCGTGGGTCACCTCGTCAGCCGGCACTGTGCCTCCCGTTCGCCCCGTTCACCGGGCTCGTTCCTGACAGGTCGTTCTCCCCCAGCGCCTTGGGGTCCTGGGAGTCAGCGTCCACGCCGTCCGGACCCGTGTAGTAGGCGGCCTCTTCCGGGGCGTCGTCCCCGGCCGGCGGGATCTCGCCCTCCGGCTGCGGCTTCGGGGGCGCACCCGGGGACCAGGCCACGGCCATCGCACCGCCGACGAGGGCGAGCAGGAAGCCCATGATGAAGCCACCGAAGTTGGACACGGGGAGGGACACCAGCGCCAGCAGGATCGCGGCGATACCCGCGAACGTGCGGATGTGCTTCTGGTACCAGAGGCTGATGCCCAGGACGACGAGCAGCACGCCGATGATCAGGGATCCGGCACCCGCGGTGGTGGCCATGGCCACCGTGAGGTTGCCGATCTGGAGGTGCGCGTACGGGAAGTACATGATCGGGAAACCGGCGAGCAGGATGTACAGACCGGCCCAGAAAGGCCGTGTGCCCCGCCAGGAGCGGAACTGCAGCCTCCGGCGGGTGAACTGGCCGGGTGCGGCAGGAGTCTCGGCGCTCATGGAAAACAGCTCCCTGGTGCGGCGTTGCTGTGGTGGTGATGCTGTGTGTGGTGCGGTGGTGGTTCCTTGTACCGCGCGTGAAGACCGTGGGGAGAAGATGGAGGGCGGGGGTGCCGTCGGCTCCCCCGCCCGTCACAGAGTGCCTAGTAGCACTCCGCTCCCGACGTCGAGATCGACATGTGCAGCCCGCTGAGCTTGAAGGTTCCGGCGGTGGTGGCCCACGCCGTCTGCTTCACGCCGGACAGCGAGGCGTGGTCCGCCTCCTGCGCGAACCCGTAGGGGTTCGTCTGCTGGTTGCTGACCTCGCTCGACTTGACGCCCGGACCCTTGGTCGAGCTGCTGGCCGCGACACCGATGTTGATGTTGGTGAACGTCGCGTCGGCACTCAGGTCGTCAAGGTCGATGTACAGCTTGCTGGCCTCGACCGGCTTGCTGGCATCGGTGCCCGCGTGCAGGATCAGGCTGACGTTCCCGAAGATCGGGACGTTCGGCGTGACCACGGACTGGCACAGGTTGTTGATCTTCGCCGTGTTGAACGCCGAGACCGCGACCGGGTGGATCGTGCTCTTACCCGCAAGGGTGTAGCCCGAGTCGACCGCGCCGTACTGGACGAAGCCGTCGCCTTCGAGCTGGTCGGCCGTGACCTTGAACTGCTGGCCCGACACGCTGAACGACGCGGCCAGAGCACCCTGCGCGAGGGCGACACCTATACACGCCGTAGCGGCAACGCTGGGCACCATGACCACAGCGAACCGCTTCCATCTGGTCCCGCCACGCACCTGGGACTCCATATTTCCTCCTTCTCGGACGTACATCTCCTGGCCCGGTATCGCCCCCAACGGCGGCTCGGCCGGGCAGGGATGGGAGAAGTGCTACGTCCTCGGAAGGGGAGCGCCCGCACTCGGAGGCACGAAACGCACCTCGATCACCGGCGATCACCCCCGAGCGACAACCACTGGTCGCGCCTGACACGCATCACGCACAACCTTGCTGGACAGGCTTCGCCACGAGAGCGAAGACCCCCCTGCCCAAGAGCCGGCGTCACTGCCGCCGACTCTGCTCGGTGGGGACCCACATGAACCCTTGGCCCGACCGGCTGTCGGGGTACGGGAATGGACCGAGCGTCGCCGATCGTGGTGCATTCTCGCCGCCCGCACAAGGGGCTTCGTTACTCGGTAGTAACGGGCGGATAACCGAAGGACGACCCGCCGGTCTCGGAGAGCAACCCTGGGTGGCAACCAGGGGCAGAGCAAAGCAGTTGATGAACGGACAGAACCAGACAGACCAACAGCCCTGATTTACTCCGAGTAACAGCGGCCGCGATTACCAAGATTTGGTAAAGAGCGGCCGCTGTGGCCCCGCGTCGGCAAATCTTTCACTCGGGCATCACAGGACGTGACGTTTAGCGACTGGTCAGAACCGTGTTCAGACCGTTGTCTAGAACAGCGCGCGCGCCAGCGCCCTGCGCGCTCCCACGACCCGTGGATCGTCGGTGCCCACGACCTCGAAGAGCTCAAGAAGCCGCCGCCGTACGGCATCCCGGTCGTCCCCGGCCGTCCGCTGCACGGTCTCGATCAGCCGCCCGAAGGCGTCCTCGACATGCCCGCCCACCAGGTCCAGGTCGGCGGCCGCGATCTGCGCCTCGGCGTCGGCCGGCTTCTCGGCCGCGTCCTTGCGCACCGCCTGCGGGTCCATCCCCTGCACCCGCTGGAGCAACTCGGCCTGCGCGAGCCCCAGCTTGGCCTCGCTGTTGGCGGGGTCGTCGGTCAGCACGTTCTTGTACGCCTGGACCGCACCGCCGAAGTCACCCGCGTCCAGCGCCTGGACGGCGGCCTCGAGAAGCGCGTCGTAGGGACCCGCAGGCAGCGCGGCCTCCGGCTGGGCACCCGGCTCCGCGTCGGGGTCGACGACGAGTCCGGTCAGCCCGAACCGCTGCTCGGCGACCTGCACCAGCTGATCCAGCGTCTCGCGGATCTGCTGCTCGGGGGCCGCCCCCTGGAAGAGCGGCAGTGCCTGCCCGGCGACGACGGCGAACACCGCCGGGATCCCCTGGACCCCGAACTGCTGCATCAGCATCTGGTTGGCGTCGACGTCGATCTTCGCCAGCAGGAAGCGGCCGTCGTACTCGACGGCGAGGCGCTCGAGGACCGGGCTCAGCTGCTTGCAGGGCTGACACCACTCGGCCCAGAAGTCGATGACGACGGGCACTTCGGCGGACCGCTGCAGGACATCGCGCTCGAAGCCGGCTTCGTCGACGTCGATGACCAGGTCGGCCGGGGAGACGGTACCGGCCCCACCCTGCCGGACCGCTTCGGCGCGCGCCTGCTCGGCTTTGGTCTTGGCCTCCTGGGCCGCCTTGACCGCGGCGAGGTCGACGACGCCGCTCATGGACATGTTCCGTGGCTGCATGCGTCTATCCTCCCCCGTTCCCGCGCGCAAGTGAAAAGCGTTGTGGAAGCTGGCCGAACGTGTGTTCCGCAACGGCGCCGGGTCCCCACCCCACGCCCGTGGTCGTCGCCCGTGCGGTCACCCACGAGCTTTCGCTACGACCCGTAGCGTAATGCCATCGGGGGCCTGCGCGACACCACATTCCGGTGATCTCCCTCACGGCATCACATGAACCGCCGGTTATGGTCGTGGCATGCAGAGCCGCACCCCCGCAGGCCGTACCGGCCGCCCGCGCAGCGCCGCCGCCGACGCCGCGATCCTGGAGGCGACGCGGCAGGCGCTGGTCGAACTGGGCTGGTCCAAGCTCACCCTGGGAGACGTGGCCACGCGGGCCGGGGTTGCAAAAACGACCCTCTACCGCCGCTGGGCAGGCAAGAACGAGCTCGTCGTCGACGCGGTGGCAGAACTGTTCGACGAACTCGAGCTCCCCGACCGCGGCAGCCTGGCGAACGACATCGAGGGTGTGGTGCTGCAGTTCGCGGCGATCCTGGACCGCCCCGAGGCCCGCAGCGGCCTGATGGCGGCGGTCGCCGAGTCGACCCGGGACGACGCGCTGCGGGAACGTATCCGCTCCTCGATCGTGGACCGCCAGAAGCGGCTGGTCCTGGAGGGCCGGGCCCGGGCGCAGTGCCGAGGCGAACTCCCCTCCGAGCCGGACCCGGAGGAGGCCGCCCGCACGGTGGACCTGATCTTCGACATGGTGGCGGGTGCGGTGGTCCACCGCACCCTGATGAGCGGCAAGCCGGCGGACGAGGAATGGGTACGCGACTTCACCCGGGTCCTGCTCCTGGGCCTGTCCGCCGAACCGCCCGAGCTCCCCTAGCCACGCCGAGCCGACCGGACACCCCGCCGCGCCGACCGGACAGCCCCTTCTCAACCCGCCGAGCCGGCCGAGGCGGTCACTTCTCGGTGGACCGAGTCGGGTGGTGGGTGGGCACAGGTCTCGGGGGTCCAGGGGGCGGAGCCCCCTGGTACGCCGCTAGAAACCCGCCGGCTCCGTGTACACCCCCCACTCGTCCCGCAGCACCCCGCAGATCTCGCCCAGGCTCGCCTCGGCCCGTACCGCGTCCAGCATCGGCACGATCATGTTGGCCCCGCCCCGCGCAGCGGCCAGCATCGCGTCCAGGGCGGCGCGCACCGCGCCCTCGTCCCGCGCCGCCCGCCGTGCGCCCAGCACCCGTACCTGCTCCCGCTCGACCTCGTGCGAGACCCGCAGGATCTCCAGGTCGCCGGTGACGGACCCGGTGTGGACGTTCACGCCCACGACCCGCTTGTCGCCCTTCTCCAGCGACCGCTGGTACTGGAAGGCGGACTCGGCGATCTCACCGGTGAACCAGCCGTCCTCGATGCCCCGCAGGATCCCGGACGTGACCGGCCCGATCGGGTGCCGCCCGTCCGGGTGGGCGCGCAGCCCCCGCTCCTTGATCTGGTCGAAGATCTTCTCGGCGTCGGCCTCGATCCGGTCGGTGAGCTGCTCGACGTACCAGGAACCGCCCAGCGGGTCCGCCACGTTGGCGACCCCGGTCTCCTCCATGAGCACCTGCTGGGTGCGCAGCGCGATCTCGGCGGCCTGCTCGCTCGGCAGGGCGAGGGTCTCGTCGAGGGCGTTGGTGTGCAGCGAGTTGGTCCCGCCGAGCACGGCCGCGAGCGCCTCCACGGCCGTACGCACCACGTTGTTGTACGGCTGCTGGGCGGTCAGCGAGACACCGGCGGTCTGCGTGTGGAAGCGCAGCCACTGCGACTTGTCCGACCGGGAGCCGTAGACGTCCCGCATCCAGCGCGCCCAGATCCGGCGCGCGGCGCGGAACTTGGCGACCTCCTCGAAGAAGTCGACGTGCGCGTCGAAGAAGAAGGAGAGTCCGGGCGCGAACACGTCCACGTCGAGCCCGCGGCTGAGCCCCAGCTCCACGTACCCGAAGCCGTCCGCGAGCGTGTAGGCCAGCTCCTGCGCGGCCGTCGCACCGGCCTCCCGGATGTGGTAGCCGGACACGGACAGCGGCTTGTACGCGGGGATGCCGGCCGCGCAGTACTCCATCAGGTCGCCGATCAGCCGCAGATGGGGTTCGGGCTGGAACAGCCACTCCTTCTGGGCGATGTACTCCTTGAAGATGTCGGTCTGCAGCGTGCCGTTGAGCACCCGCGGATCCACGCCCTGCCGTTCGGCGGCGACGAGGTACATGCAGAAGACGGGCACGGCGGGCCCGCTGATCGTCATGGACGTCGTGACGTCGCCCAGCGGGATGTCCTTGAACAGGACCTCCATGTCGGCGGCGGAGTCGATGGCGACCCCGCAGTGCCCGACCTCGCCGAGCGAGCGCGGGTCGTCGGAGTCCCGTCCCATGAGCGTCGGCATGTCGAAGGCGACCGACAGGCCGCCGCCGCCGTTGGCGAGGATCATCTTGTAGCGCTCGTTGGTCTGCTCGGCGTTGCCGAACCCGGCGAACTGGCGGATGGTCCAGGTCCGGCCGCGGTAGCCGGTCGGATACAGCCCGCGGGTGAAGGGGTACTCGCCCGGCCAGCCGATCCGCTCGAATCCCTCGTAAGTGTCCCCCGGTCGGGGCCCGTACACCGGCTCCACGGGGTCACCCGAGAGCGTGGTGAAGTCCGCGTCCCGCTTGCGGGCCGCGTCGTAGCGGGCCTGCCAGCGTCGGCGGCCCTCCTCGATGGCTTCAGCGTCCATACCCTCGAATTTACTAGGACGTCCAAGTAAATGTCGATGGAGAACCGCCGCACGGGTGTCCGTACGGCGGTACGGCCCGGAGGCTGCGGTCTAGGCCTGGACCTTGGCGGCCACCGGAGAGCCCTCGGTGACCTTGGCGTCGAGCTCGCGGGTGACCTTGCGCTCCACGAAGAAGGCGGCGGTCGGGATGGTCCCCGCCAGCAGCACCCACAGCTGCTTGCCGACCGGCCACTTCGCCTTGGAGCCCAGGTCGAAGGCGAAGACCAGGTAGACGACGTAGAGCCAGCCGTGCGCGATGGCGACGACGCGCGTGACGTCGGCCGCACCGTCGATGTCCAGCCCGTACTTGGCGATCATGCTCAGGCACAGCAGCACCAGCAGCACACCGGTGACGTAGGCCAGGACGCGGTAGCGGGTCAGCACGCTCTTTTTCATGGGGACGAGCGTAACCACCCGTTCCGGGAGATCTTGCCGCGGGTCACCGCTGCGCCGACGGCGGGTTCAGTCCTCGTCGAAGTCGTTCGCGGAGACCCGCAGCGGCCGCAGCATCGCGAAGATCTCCCCGCACTCCTCGGCGTCGTACACCCCGAGCCCGAAGTCCATCGCCATCAGGTCGCGGGTGGCCGCCTCGACGACCTCGCGGCCCTTCTCGGTGATCGTGGCGAGCGTGCCGCGCCCGTCGTTGGGGTTGGGCCGCTTGTCGACCAGACCGGACCTCACCAGCCGGTCGACCGTGTTCGTCACCGAGGTCGGGTGCACCATCAGCCGCTCGCCGATCTTCGACATCGGCAGCTCGCCGGCCTTGGAGAAGGTGAGCAGCACCAAAGCCTCGTAGCGCGCGAACGTCAGCCCGTACGGCTTGACCACCGCGTCCACCTCGGCCAGCAGGATCTGCTGGGCCCGCATGATCGAGGTGATCGCGGCCATCGACGGGACGTTCCCCCAGCGCTGCTTCCAGAGGTCGTCGGCTCGGGCGATGGGGTCGAAGGGAAGACTGAGAGGCTTGGACACGTCACCGACCCTACCGGCCGGTCATATAGCGGTCAGCCGTGTCTCGGCTTTCGGTCACCTTTGCCGCATCACGGACGACCCGCGCTTCAACGGGGCCGTTACGGCACCGGCCGCACCGCCCGCCGGGCCGCCGCCGCGAGCCCGCAGCAGCACACCGCCCCCACCACCCCGGCCCCCGCCACCGTGGCCCGCACCCCCACCGCCTCCGCGGCCACCCCCGCCAGCGTCATGCCGACGCCCTGCAGGGTCATCAGCCCGGCGCTGAGCACGGTCATGGCGCGGCCGCGCAACTCCTCGGGGACGGCCCGCACGAACCACTGGTCCAGGCCCAGCGTGTACGCCGATCCCGCCCCCGCCGTCACCAGGAGCAGCAGCGAGAGGGCGAGGGGCGGGTGCAGGGCGTAGCCCAGGTACGGCAGCAGGGTGAGGCAGACCAGCGGCAGAGCGATCCGCTCCCGGGCGGCCGGGCCGAGCCGGGCTCCGGCGTACAGCTCCCCGGCGACCGTGCCGACCGGCAGCGCGCACATCAGCAGGCCGAGCCCCGGGGACCCGGTGCCGAGCGCGTCGGCGTAGGGGGCGGCGAGTGCCTCGGGGACGACGGCGAACATCGCCGGGATCCAGAAGAGCAGGAGCAGGAGGCGGATCCGGCGGTCGGCGAACAGCTGCCGGGTGCCGCCGTGCTCCCGGGTCCGGGCGCGGGCGGGGCGGCGCCGGGTGCCGAGGCGCAGCAGCGCGGCCGAGGCGAGGAAGGTGCCGACGGTGATCAGCAGGGCGTGGCGCGGGGCGAGGACGGCGAGGAGCAGTCCGCCGAGGCCGTAGCCGGCCAGCAGCGCGCTCTGCGCGACGATCCGCAGCAGGGAGCGGCCGAGCACGAACAGCTCGCCGCCGCCGAGGACGTCGGAGAGGGTCGCCATCCGGGTGCCGGCGAACACCGGCGAGACGACGGCGAGCGCGCAGCGCAGTCCGAGCAGCAGGCCGATGCCGGTTCCGGGTACCGCCATCACGGCGACGCACCCCGCGCACACCAGGTCGCACACGACCAGCACCCGGCGGGCCGGGAACCGGTCCGCGACCGGGGCCAGCAGGGTGCCGCCGACCAGGTAGGGCAGAAAGCCCAGCGCGAAGGTCAGCGCGCTGAGCAGCGGTGATCCCGTGAGGTCGTACACCAGCACGGACAGCGCGATCTCGCTGACGATCACGCCGAGCATGGACAGCACATGGGCGGCGAAGACGGCACGGAACTCGGGTACGGCGAGGACCCGGCCGTAGCCGGCGGGTCGCTCCAGGGCAGGCGCGGACATGGACGGCAGCGTGCCCGCGCGCCGGCCGGACGCTTAGAGTTTCGGCACCAGCCGAATCTTCACCCGGAACGGTTTCGCCATGCCCTCCCACCTCCACTTCGACGAGGACGACTTCCTCCGGTGCCGGTTCGCGCTGTCGCCGCTGTGGGAGACGCAGGAGGCGGTGCGTACGCTGCGGCGTCCGGACCGGCACGGCTATCACGCGCCCTGGCTGCGGCGGATCAGGGCGGTGGCGGCCGGTCTCGACCTGGCCCCGCTGTGGCTGCTGATGCCCTGGCGCGGTCACTCCCCCGACTGGCTGGTGCCGCCGCCGACCGGTCCGGCGGCCTCCGTCGAGGAGGAGCTGGCGGCCCTGCGGGCGGTGGATCCGGAGACGGCCCGGGCGGACACCGCGCGGTCGCTCGCGGACACGCCGGGCGCGTCGGAGTCGGTGACCGGCCGGGCCTGGCTGGCGGATCCGCCGCGCATGGTCCGGGAGGTGACGGACGCGCTGGAGGCGGCCTGGCGGGTCCTGGTGGCCCCGGACTGGCCCCGGCTGCGCGCCCTGCTGGAGGCGGACATCGCCTTCCATTCGCGGCGGCTGGCGGAGGTCGGCCTGGGCGGGCTGCTGCCGGAGATCCACCGCCGCTGCGGCTGGCGGTCCGGGACGCTGACGGTGGAGTCGCCCGGGGCGTACGAGCGGCGCCTCGGCGGGCAGGGCCTGGTGCTGATGCCCAGCGTGTTCACCTGGCCGGACGTGATCAGCACCTTCGACCCGCCGGCCCGGCCCACGCTGGTCTACCCGGCCCGGGGCATCGGCGGTCTGTGGACCGACCCGGCCGACACCACGCCCGACGCCCTGGTACGGCTGGTGGGCCGGGGCCGTGCCGCCGTCCTGGCCGCCCTGACCGAACCGGCCACGACCACCGCCCTCGCCCACCGGCTGCGCCTCGCCCCCTCCTCGGTCTCCGCGCACCTGGCGGTCCTGCGCGACGCGGGACTGCTGACCTCGCGCCGCTACGGCCACCAGGTGCTGTACGAACGAACCCCGCTGGGCATCGCACTGACGTCCGGGACACCGGGCGGCTGACCCGTGCCACGATGAGGCCCATGCCGGAAGCACCCGACGCGGCCACCGCCTGGCGGGCGACCGCCGGTCCGACACCCGCCGCCCGGGACGCGGCGCCGCTAAGGGCGGCCGACGCGGCGTAGCCGGTGCCGGACCGCGCGCTGGGCCACCGGGCCGAGTTCCTCCAACGCGGCCACCAGTGCGCCGAGTTGCTCCAGGGCATCCAGGGCCGCATGGGCGCCGGTCGCGTCGACGCCCTCGTACAGCTCGATGCCGACGAACGACGCGGCGACCGTGCGGGCGAGCCCGGCCGGGTCGGTGAACTCCCCGAAGGGCGTGGCCGCGAGGACCCGGACGAGCACCTCCTCTATCTCGGCGATCCACAGGTCGAGCCCGGCCGCCGTGGCGGGTCCGAGCGCCTCGTGGGTCTGCGCACCGGCCAGCAGCTGCCCGAGCAGGGCGACATGGCCGCCCGCGCGCGCCTCCTCGTGGATCTGCCGCCCCACCGTGAGCAGTTCGGAGAACGAGCCGACGGCGGCGAGCCGGGGGCGGAAGCGGGCCACGGCCTGCTCGGCGCCGTACCGGCAGGCCGCGGCGAGGAGTTCGTCCATGGATCCGAAGTGGTAGAAGACCAGCGCCTGGTTGACCCCGGCGGCCGCCGCCACCGTGCGGGCCGAGGTCTTGGCGATCCCCTGCTCGGTGAGCGTGCGCAGCGCGCCCTCCAGCAGCTTGTGCTTCGTCTCCAGGGACTTGGCGGTCTCCGGGCTCACGCGCGCGGCTCCTCACGGACGGGCCGCAGCCCGGGCCGCACCCCGCGGCCGCGGACGCCGGTGTACGACGCCTCGAAGGAGCCCTGGTAGCCGAAGAGCGGCCCGAAGTACCGGTTCACCACCCGGACCTGGATACGGAAGCGGCCGGCCCGGTCGTCGTAGGACTCGCGCACCTCGGCGGTGGCGCCGACGAGTTCGGGGACGCGGACGTCCACCGGGCCCTCCCTGAAGCGGTGTTCGCCGGAGCGGATCAGCAGGGAGCCGTCGGACTCGGCGTGGAAGTGCAGTTCGCTGGCGAGGTGCTGGTGGGTGCCGAGGTAGTCGAGGATGCGGTCGCCCTTGGGACTGAGCACCATCTGGGCGTCGAAGCGGCGGGGGCGGCCGGGCAGGTCGAAGGTGCGCACGAAGCTCACCGTCTCACGGCCGTAGCCGTCCGCGTAGGGCACATTCTCGATCTTGAAGGGGACGTTCCTGGCGGCCCTGGGGACCAGGATGTTGCGGGTGCTGCCCAGCGCCAGGAACGGTTTCACGAAGGCCCCGCCGTGCCAGATCCGGTCCATCACGCCGTGGCCGGTGCAGGCCTCGCCGCTCGCCAGGCCGACCGAGAAGCGGCGCTGGAGCTGCGGGTGCAGCCGGTCGAAGTCGGGGCCGAGCACGGTGCGGAACATCGAGGTCACGGCTGCTTCTCCAGGGTGCGCAGGACGCGCGGGGCGGCCGTTCGGGCGGGCGGGGTGCGCAGGCAGCGGCGGGCGGCCGGGGTGGTGGCGAGGGGCGACGTGACGACGGCCAGGAAGAGGGCGACGACGAGGACGAGCGGGACCAGGAAGGCGACGGTGGGGGCGAGGGCGCCGAGGACCGGACCCCGGCTCAGGCCGGTGCCGCAGCCGGCGATCGTCAGCGCCCGGACCGCCATCTCGGCCAGCCAGTTCCACCGCGCCCGTTCCGGGGTGATCCCGCGCTCCAGCCACAGCCGCAGCCGGTCGAAGGACCAGGCGGTCGCCCAGCCCATCAGGGGACGGAGGACCAGGCGGTCGGCGAGTGCGCCGACGACGCCCCACCGGGGCCGGTAGTCGTAGCCGGTGAGGAAGCGGACGCCGTCGGCGACCGGTACGTACCGCCAGTAGCCGCTGCCCTCGGCGAGCAGCGAGAGCCGGTCCGGGGAGGCGAAGCGCAGGGCGGAGGTGCGGGTGCCGTCGGGGCGTTCCTTCTCCCCCGCGGAGACGCCGGTGCCGGCGACGGTGAGGAAGGGCAGCACGCGCGTGGCGTACCGGAAGCGCTGCGGCTCGCCCTCCGTGCGCGGGAGGTAGGTGATCTCGGTGAACCTCAGGTCCCAGCGCTGGTGCTGCGCGGGGTCCTGGGTGCGTGCCCACAGTTCGTCGAGGTCGGCGCGGATGCGCGCCTCTATGTAGAGCCCCACTGGTGTCGTACCCCCGTCACCTGGTCTTCTGAACTCATTTTGAGCGATCGCTCAAAACCGCCGAAGTGAAGGTACCCTTTTTTGAGCGATCGCTCAATCACGGGACAGAAGAAAGCCCCGGCCCTGGAGGACCGGGGTTCCGCCGGGTAGCCGATTCGACTACTCGGCGAGGTGCCGCTCGACCGTCGCCACCTTGCTGGTGAGCCCGTCGCTGACACCGGGCCTGATGTCCGCCTTGAGGACCAGGGAGACGCGCGGGGCGCGCTCCTCGACGGCGGCGACGGCGCGCCTGACGACGTCCATGACCTCGTCCCACTCTCCCTCGATCGAGGTGAACATGGCGTCGGTGCGGTTGGGCAGCCCCGACTCGCGGACCACCCGCACCGCGTCGGCGACGTACTCCCCCACGTCCTCGCCGACGCCGAGCGGCGTGACGGAGAAGGCGACGATCATGCCTTCACCGCCCCTTCCTGACGGGCGCGGGCCGCGATCACCGCGTCCTCGGACGCGCGGCGCAGCTTGCGCTCGGCGAAGAAGCCGCCGGTCGGCAGGACGGAGAGGACGAAGTAGAGGAGCCCGGTCCCCACCGGCCACTTGGCACGGTTCCAGGCGTCCGCCCAGAAGATCACGTACAGGATGAACAGGACGCCGTGGACCGCGCCCATCACGGGTACCGCGTTGAAGTCCGTGGTCCGCTTCAGCACCGAGCAGACGAGGAGGATCAGGAAGGACACGGCCTCCGGGGCGGAGACCAGGCGGAGGCGTCGGATGGCGGTGGCGGTCTTGATGTCCACGAGTCACCTTCGGTGGGAGAGACGTCCACTCTTTGTGAACGCGAGCACAAACGTTCAGCCATTGTGGCAAAGGAGCCTCCCGGTCCCCGCGCGGGGGTGGGAGGCCGGGCCGGGCGACGAGGGGGCAGGTATGCCGTTCGTGTTCTTCAGGACCCCGTGATACGCCTCCCCGCTGAGCGGCGGCACCCCTGACCACCCTCTGACGGCCGCACCCCTAGGGGACGGATCCGGGGTGACGTCCACCCACGGGACCTGTCGCCGCCGTCTGCCTGCGGCTACCTTCGCAGCGTGGCGATGTTCCGACTCCAGGGCAGCAAGGTGCTCGCCGTCGAGATGACCGGGGACGCCGTGAAGGCGAAGAACGGCTCGATGGTCGCGTACGACGGGCAGATGGCGTTCAAGAAACTGAGCGGCGGCGGCGAGGGGCTGCGCGGGATGGTGACCCGGCGGCTCACCGGCGAGCAGATGACGGTGATGGAGGTGAAAGGGCACGGGACGTGCTGGTTCGCGGACCGGGCGTCCGAGATCAACCTGGTCGGCCTGCAGGGCGACAAGCTGTACGTCGAGTCGAGCAACCTGCTCGCGACCGACGCCGGCCTGCGCACCGGCACGACCTTCACGGGCCTGCGCGGCGCCTCCCAGGGCAACGGCCTGTTCACCACCACGGTCGAGGGCCACGGCCAGGCGGCGATCACGTCGGACGGCCCGGCGGTGGTGCTGAGAGTCAGCGCGCAGTACCCGCTGACCGTCGACCCGGGCGCCTATATCGCCCACCAGGGCAACCTCCGCCAGTCCTTCCAGTCGGGTGTGACCTTCCGCACGTTGTTCGGAGAGGGCGGCGGCGAGGCCTTCCAGATCCGGTTCGAGGGGGACGGTCTGGTGTACGTACAGCCGAGCGAGCGGAACACGATCGCGGGGGACGTCTGACATGGCCCTGCGCGAGGTGAACCCGAAGATGGTCGAGGCGACCGTCGTCCCCGGGCAGCGGCTGTACAGCCAGCGTGGGGCGATGCTCGCGTACAAGGGCGAGGTGTCCTTCACCCCCAACATCCAGGGCGGCCAGGGCGGCCTGATGTCCATGCTCGGCCGCCGGGTGGCCGGGGAGTCCACCCCCCTGATGACGGTCGAGGGCAGCGGCACGGTCTTCTTCGGGCACGGCGGCCACCACGTCCAGGTCATCACCCTCACCGGTGACACCCTCTACGTCGAGGCGGACCGGCTGCTCGCCTTCGAGGGCACGCTGCAGCAGGGGACGATGTTCATGGGCTCCCAGGGCGGCGTGATGGGCATGGTGCGCGGCCAGGTCACCGGCCAGGGCCTGTTCACCACCACCCTCAAGGGCCACGGCGCGGTCGCCGTGATGGCCCACGGCGGGGTCTTCGAGATCCCGGTCACTCCGCAGCGCCCGGTCCATGTCGACCCGCAGGCCTACGTCGCCCACCACGGCGACGTGCGCAACAAGCTGTCGTCCGCGCTCGGCTGGCGGGAGATGGTGGGCCGCGGCTCCGGCGAGGCGTTCCAGCTGGAGCTCAGCGGCAACGGCATGGTGTACGTGCAGGCGTCCGAGGAGAAGCTGTGAGCGCATACGGAGCCGCCGGAGCGGCCGGGCCGGTCGTGCACGACCCCATGACCCTCCCCGTCGACGACAACGTCAACAAGTACACCTTCTGCGTGGAGCTCAAGAGCGGCCAGTGGTTCCTGCAGAAGGGGAAGATGATCGCCTACTACGGCTCGATCGACTTCAACGGCATCGGACACGGCCGCCTCGACCGTCTGGTCCGCACTTCCTTCCATTCGCCACTGCACGCGAGCGACTGGGTGGTGGCGGAGGGCTCGGGCAAGATGCTCCTCGCCGACCGGGCGTTCGATGTGAACTCGTACGACCTCGAAGACGGCAACCTGACCATTCGCTCCGGCAACCTGCTCGCTTTTCAGCCAACTCTGGCACTGAAGCAATCAATCGTTCCCGGTTTTCTGACCCTTATCGGAACCGGAAAGTTTGTGGCGGCATCTAACGGTCCGGTGGTGTTCATGGAACCCCCCGTCCGGGTGGACCCGCAGGCACTGGTGGGATGGGCCGACTGCCCCTCCCCGTGCCACCACTACGACCATGGGTACATGACCGGCGTGATGGGCGGTCTACGTGCACTGACAGGCCTCGGCGGGGCCTCTGGAGAGGAGCACCAGTTCGAGTTCGTAGGGGCCGGCACGGTCCTGCTCCAGTCCACCGAGACCCTGATGGCCGAGCAGGCCACGGGAGCGGTTCCGCACGAGCCCGGGGTACCCGGCGGAGGGGCCCCCTCCACAGGTCGTCCACAGCAACCGGGCGCACCGCGCCTTCCCGGACAGCTGGGGGACCTCCAGCGTCGCTTCGGGCTGTGAGCGGTAGTCTGCGGAGTGTGACATCGAACGCGTGCGCACAGTCACACCACCCTCACTAGTTCGCCTTTCAACATTTTAGGTAGACTTCATTCATGGAGACCGAGACGGCCACGCGCTGGCTGACCGATGCGGAGCAGTGCGCCTGGCGCACCCACCTGGAGGTCAACAGGCTGTTGACGTACCAGCTCGAAAAGGATCTGCAGCCGTTCGGCCTGACAATGAACGACTACGAGATCCTGGTGAACCTGTCCGAGTCGGAGGACTACCGGATGCGGATGAGCGACCTCGCCTCCGCCACCCTCCAGTCCAAGAGCCGACTGTCCCACCAGATCACCCGCATGGAGAACGCGAACCTGGTCCGCCGCGAGAACTGCGAGTCGGACCGCCGCGGACTGTTCGCCGTCCTCACCGAGCACGGCATGGAGACGATGAAGAAGGTGGCGCCACATCATGTCGCCTCCGTGCGACGGCACTTCATCGACCTGCTGTCGCCGGAGACCCTCATAGAGCTGGACAAGGGCCTGAAGCCCATCGCGGAACACCTGCGGGGGCAGCGCGGGCGCCCGTGACAACGGGCAGCACCTGACGGCGGCGGACGGGGGTCCAGGTCCCGTCCGCCGCTTGCTGTCTGTGGGCGGGGGGTGGGGACGCTTACCGGCGCTGGCCGGGTGCCTCCCCCAGCCTTCGGCCGGGGGACCCCCAGCGCCCACCCGTGCCGCCCTGCGGCACGCCTGCCCGCAGCTAGGACGTGCCCCGTAAGGGGCGCGGGGAACTGCGCGATCAGCCCCCACCGGCCCGCACCCGACCCGCGACGTCGGCCAGGCCAGGCGTCAGCCTTCCGTCAGCCCCGCCACCAGTTCGTCCGCTGCCCGGTACGGGTCCAGTTCGCCGGCCACGATGCGGTCCGCGAGTGCGTCGATGTGGCGGTCGCCGTGGAGGTCGCCGATGCGGGCGCGCAGGGCCGTCACCGCGATGGTCTCGACCTCGCGGGCGGCACGGGCCACGCGGCGTTCCGTCAGGACGCCCCGCTCCTCCATCCAGGCCCGGTGCTTCTCCAGGGCCTCCACCAGCTCGTCGATACCCTCCGAGCGCGCGGCGACCGTCTTGACGATCGGGGGACGCCAGTCGCCCGGGCCGCGGGACTCACCGAGGCCCAGCATGTGGTTCAGTTCGCGGGCCGTGGCGTCCGCCCCGTCGCGGTCTGCCTTGTTGACGACGTACACGTCGCCGATTTCGAGGATGCCGGCCTTCGCCGCCTGGATGCCGTCGCCCATGCCGGGGGCCAGCAGCACCACGCTGGTGTCCGCCTGGGAGGCGATCTCCACCTCCGACTGGCCGACGCCGACCGTCTCCACCAGGATCACCTCGCAGCCCGCCGCATCCAGGACGCGGATCGCCTGGGGCGCCGACCAGGCGAGGCCGCCCAGATGGCCCCGCGTCGCCATCGAGCGGATGTAGACGCCGGGGTCGGAGGCGTGGTCGGACATCCGGACGCGGTCACCCAGGAGCGCTCCGCCGGAGAAGGGGGAGGACGGGTCGACGGCCAGCACGCCGACCCGTTTGCCCTGTTTGCGATAGGCCGTCACGAGCGCGGACGTGGAAGTGGACTTTCCGACGCCCGGGGAGCCGGTCAGGCCCACCACGTAGGCGTTGCCGGTCAGCGGCGCCAGCGTCGCCATGACCTCCCTGAGCTGCGGGGACGCCCCCTCCACCAGGGAGATCAGGCGGGCCACCGCACGGGGGCGGCCCTCCCTGGCCTGGGCCACCAGTGAGGAGACGTCCTGCATCACAGCTCCGTTCGCTTCCGTTCGCGCAGAGAAACTTGCTCAGGCCTTCGGCACCCGCACGATCAGCGCGTCGCCCTGGCCGCCGCCACCGCACAGCGCGGCCGCGCCGACCCCGCCGCCCCGGCGCTTGAGCTCCAGGGCCAGGTGCAGGACGAGCCGGGCACCGGACATGCCGATGGGGTGGCCCAGGGCGATCGCACCACCGTTGACGTTCACCGTTTCGGTGGACACGCCGAGGTCCTTCATTGACTGGACGGCGACGGCGGCGAAGGCCTCGTTGATCTCGATGAGGTCCAGGTCGCCGACCTCCAGGCCCTCCTTCTTCAGGGCGTGCAGGATGGCGTTGGACGGCTGGGACTGGAGGGAGTTGTCCGGTCCGGCCACGTTGCCGTGGGCGCCGATCTCGGCGAGCCACGTGAGGCCCAGTTCCTCGGCCTTGGCCTTGCTCATCACGACCACGGCCGCCGCACCGTCCGAGATCTGCGAGGAGGTACCGGCCGTGATCGTGCCCTCGCGGGTGAACGCCGGCCGCAGCCTGCCCAGCGACTCCACCGTGGTGTCGCCGCGGATGCCCTCGTCCTTGCTGAAGACGACGGGCTCGCCCTTGCGCTGCGGGATCTCGACCGGGGTGATCTCGGCCTCGAAGATCCCGTTCTTCTGCGCGGCCGCGGCCCGCTGGTGGGACAGGGCGGCGATCTCGTCCTGCTCGGGGCGCAGGATGCCCAGGCGGGTGTTGTGCTTCTCGGTCGACTCGCCCATCGGGATGTTCTCCCAGGCGTCGGTCAGGCCGTCGTACGCCATCGCGTCGAGCATCTCGATCGCGCCGTACTTGAAGCCCTCGCGGGACTTCGGGAGCAGGTGCGGGGCGTTGGTCATGGACTCCTGGCCGCCCGCGACCACGATGTCGAACTCACCCGCGCGGATCAGCTGGTCGGCCAGCGCGATGGCGTCGAGGCCGGAGAGGCACACCTTGTTGATCGTGAGCGCCGGGACGCTCATCGGGATGCCGGCCTTGACGGCGGCCTGGCGTGCCGGGATCTGCCCGGCGCCGGCCTGGAGCACCTGCCCCATGATCACGTACTGCACCTGGTCGCCCCCGATCCCCGCACGGTCGAGGGCGGCCTTGATCGCGAAGCCGCCGAGGTCGGCTCCGGAGAAGGACTTCAGCGAGCCCAGCAGTCGTCCCATGGGCGTCCGCGCGCCCGCGACGATCACCGAGGTGGTTCCAGAGGTTCCAGAGGTCATGAGCTGCGAATCCCCTTACCGGCTGCACTGCCGAGGAGTGAACGAGGGTTTACTTTGAATGTATTGCGTGGCACTCCGTGCCGTCATCGGGCCGTCAGTGTGATCGCTGGCACGTTGCGTAACCATCTCCGTAGCGCTGCACTGAATCCATGCTGACGCGAATCGACCACATCGGGATCGCCTGCCACGACCTCGACGCGACCGTCGAGTTCTACCGGGCCACGTACGGCTTCGAGGTGTTCCACACCGAGGTCAACGAGGAACAGGGCGTGCGCGAGGCCATGCTCAAGATCAACGAGACGTCCGACGGCGGCGCCTCCTACCTGCAGCTCCTCGAACCGACCCGGGAGGACTCGGCGGTCGGCAAGTGGCTCGCGAAGAACGGCGAGGGGGTCCACCACATCGCCTTCGGTACGGCGGATGTGGACGGGGATGCGGCCGACATCCGGTCCAAGGGCGTACGCGTTCTGTACGAGGAGCCACGGATCGGCTCCATGGGGTCGCGGATCACCTTCCTGCACCCGAAGGATTGCCACGGCGTACTGACAGAACTGGTCACTTCGGCGGCTGTTGAGTCACCTGAGCACTGACCCTCGTACATATGGGCCGGTAGGGTTGGGGGCGGTCGTCCCTTCGCAGGTTCGCAGGGCCGGGGCGGCCGCATGCCGGGGTCCGGGTTTCGGGGGACGAGCGTCGGGGCAGCAGCCCGTGCTCCGCCGTTGATCTGACACCATTCCCCGGGGGCCCCGTTCGGCGGATGGACGGAGCTCGTTCGGAAAAGGTTGCGACCAGGGGACGGATGGGACCGCGCAGTGCGGGGCTACGAGAGCCAGGAGCGAGAGCCGGCGGCTGACGTCGACCACCTCACTCGTTTCGAAGCCGAGATGAAACGGCTGAAGACCGAGCGGGAAAAGGCGATCCAGCATGCCGAGGACCTCGGCTACCAGGTCGAGGTGCTGCGCGCCAAGTTGCACGAGGCGCGCCGCACCATCATGTCCCGGCCCGCGTACGACGGCGGTGACATCGGCTATCACACCGAGCAGCTGCTCCGTAACGCCCAGATGCAGGCCGACCAGATCCGCCAGGAGGCGGAGCGGGTCGCCGCGGAGGCCCGGGCGCAGACCCAGCGGATCCTCCAGGAGCACGCCGAGCAGGCCTCACGGCTCCAGGCCGAGCTGCACCAGGAGGCGGTGACCCGCCGCCAGCAGCTGGACCAGGAGCTGGCCGAGCGCCGCCAGACCGTCGAGTCGCACGTCAACGAGAACGTGTCGTGGGCCGAGCAGCTGCGGGCACGCAGTGAGTCGCAGGCCCGGCGGCTGCTCGACGAGTCGCGGGCCGAGGCCGAGCAGGCCATGTCCGCCGCCCGGGCCGAGGCCCAGCGGCTGACCGACGAGGCCCGGCAGCGGCTGGCCGGCGACACCGAGACGGCCCGCGGGGAGGCGGAGCAGATCCTGCTGCGCGCCCGCCGGGACGCCGAGCGGCTGCTGAACGCCGCGTCCACACAGGCCCAGGAGGCCACCGACCACGCGGAGCAGCTGCGCAACTCCACCGCGACGGAGTCGGACTCGGCCCGTCGGCAGGCGGGCGAGCTGAGCCGGGCCGCCGAGGAGCGGATGGCGCAGGCCGAGGAGGCGCTGCGCAAGGCGCAGTCCGAGGCCGAGAAGCTGGTCACCGAGGCCGAGGCGAGCGCCACGAAGGCGCTCTCCAGCGCCGAGGCCAGCAACCAGCAGCGCACCCAGACCGCCAAGGAGCAGGTCGCCCGGCTGGTCAGCGAGGCCACCAAGGAGGCGGAGGCCACCAAGGCGAGCGCCGAGCAGATCGTCGCGGACGCGCGCGCCGAGGCCGAGAAGATCACCGCGGAGGCCTCCGAGAAGGCCCGCAGCCTCACCGCCGAGGAGAGCGCCTCCCAGCTGGCGAAGGCCGCCAAGACCGCCGAGGACGTCCTGAACAGGGCGGCCGAGGAGGCCAGGCAGACCACCAAGGGCGCCGTCGAGGAGGCCGAGCGGATCCGCACCGAGGCGGAGACCGAGGCGGACCGGCTGCGCGCCGAGGCGCACGACATCGCCGAGCAGCTCAAGGGCACGGCGAAGGACGACACCAAGGAGTACCGCGCCAAGACGGTCGAGCTGCAGGAGGAGGCCCGCCGGCTGCGCGGCGAGGCCGAGCAGCTGCGCGCCGACTCGGTCGCCGAGGGCGAGTCGATCCGCGCCGAGGCCCGGCGCGAGACCGTGCAGACGATCGAGGAGGCGGCCAGGTCCGCCGAGGAGCTGCTCGCCAAGGCCAAGGCCGACGCCGACGAGCTGCGGCAGACCGCGACCACGGACAGCGAGAAGGTCCGCACCGAGGCCATCGAGCGCGCGACCGCGCTGCGCCGGCAGGCCGAGGAGACCCTGGAGCGCTCCCGGCAGGAGGCCGACCGGCACCGCGAGGAGGTCCTGGAGCAGTCCGAGGGGCTCAAGGCGGATGCCGAGCGGGCCGCGGCGGAGCTGCGCGCGGAGACCGAGCGGGGCGTCGAGGCCCGGCGCGCGGAGGCCGCCGACGAGCTGAGCCGGCTGCACACCGAGGCCGAGGACCGGCTGACGAGTGCCGAGCAGTCGCTGACCGAGGCGCGCGAGGAGGCCGGGCGGATCCGCCGGGAGGCCGCCGAGGAGACCGACCGGCTGCGCTCCGAGGCCGCCGAGCGGATCCGTACGCTCCAGCAGCAGGCCGAGACCGAGGCCGAGCGGCTGCGCGACGAGGCCGCCGCGGACGCGTCGGCATCGCGTGCGGAGGGCGAGACCATCGCCGTACGGCTGCGGTCGGAGGCCGCGGCCGAGGCGGAGCGGCTCAAGCAGGAGGCCCAGGACACCGCCGACCGGGTGCGTGCCGAGGCGCAGGCGGCCGCCGAGCGGCTGTCCACGGAGGCGTCCGAGACGCTGGCCGCCGCGCAGGAGGAGGCCGCCCGCCGCCGCCGGGAGGCCGAGGAGCTGCTCGGTTCGGCGCGCGAGGAGGCGGGCCAGGAGCGGGAGCGGGCCCGCGAGCAGAGCGAGGACCTGCTGGCTCAGGCGCGCAACCGCGTCGAGGAGGCGCAGGCCGAGGCCGTACGCCTGGTCGAGGAGGCGGACCGGCGGGCCACCGAGATGGTGTCGGCCGCCGAACTCCACGCCCAGCAGGTGCGGGACTCGGTCTCCGGTCTGCACGAGCAGGCGCAGGAGGAGATCACCGGGCTGCGCTCGGCCGCCGAGCACGCCGCGGACCGTACCCGGCGGGAGGCCGAGGAGGAGTCCGACCGGGTCCGCGCCGACGCGTACGCCGAGCGGGAGCGGGCCAGCGAGGACGCGACCCGGATCCGGCGCGAGGCGGCCGAGGCGTCCGAGGCGGCGAAGGCGCTCGCCGAGCGGACCGTCGCCGACGCGATGGCCGAGTCGGAGCGGCTGCGGTCCGAGGCGGCAGCCCATGCCCAGCGGGTGCGCACCGAGGTCTCCGACGCCGTCGCCCAGGCCGACCAGGACGCGACACGCACGCGTGCCGAGGCCCGCGAGGACGCCAACCGGATGCGTTCGGACGCGGCGACCCAGGCCGACACCCTCATCACCGAGGCGCGCAACGAGGCCGAGCGGCTCCAGAACGAGACCATCGCCGAGGCCGACCGGGTCCGCGCCGACGCCATCGCCAAGGCGGAGAAGCTGATCTCGGACGCCACCGGCGACGCGGAGCGGCTGCGCGCCGAGGCCGCCGAGACGGTGGGCTCCGCCCAGCTGCACGCCGACCGGACCCGCGCCGACGCCGAGCGGCTCAAGGCCGACGCGGAGGCGGAGGCCGAGCGCATGGTCAACGCCGCGCGCGAGGAGTCCGACCGCACCCTCGACGAGGCCCGCAGGGACGCCAACAGGCGGCGCCAGGACGTGGCCGAGCAGGTCGACACGCTCATCAACGAGACGACCGCCGAGGCCGACAAGCTGCTCACCGAGGCGCAGCAGCAGGCGATGAAGACCACCGCGGACGCCGAGTCGCAGGCCGACACCATGGTGGGTGCGGCCCGCAGCGAGGCCGACCGGCTGGTCTCCGAGGCCACGGTCGAGGGCAACTCGATGGTGGAGAAGGCCCGTACGGATGCGGACGAGCTGCTCGTCGGCGCCCGCCGGGACGCCACCGCCATAAGGGAGCGCGCGGAGGAGCTGCGCGAGCGCATCACCACCGAGATCGAGGGGCTGCACGACCGGGCCCGCCGCGAGGCCGCCGAGACCATGAAGTCCACCGGCGACCGCTGCGACGCGCTCATCAAGGCCGCCGAGGAGCAGCTCGCCAAGGCTCAGGCCAAGGCCAAGGACCTGGTCTCGGAGGCCAGCTCCGAGGCGGGCAAGGTCCGGATCGCCGCCGTCAAGAAGGCCGAGGGTCTGCTCAAGGAGGCCGAGCAGAAGAAGGCCACGCTGGTCCGGGAGGCCGAGGAGCTCAAGGCCGAGGCGATCCGCGAGGCCCGCCGCACGGTCGAGGAAGGAAAGCGCGAACTGGAGATCCTGGAGCGCCGGCGGGAGAACATCAACGGCGAGATCTCCCGTGTCCAGGACGTCCTGGAGGCGTTGGAATCCTTCGAGGCCCCGTCGTCCGGCAAGGACGGCGGAGTCAAGGCGGGCAGCACGGTGGGGGCACCCCGATCGGGTGGCAAGTCGTCAGAAGGCTAGAGTCCGAAGTCCGGTCTGTAGTCTTCTGGGGCTTTTGTGTGAACCTTTGGCAGAGGCTTTGGCAAGCGATCTCACAGCCAGCCACCCAAAAGTGGTGTCATTCTCCAGATCAAACACGCATCCGCTCGATGACACACCGCATCGGCCCCTAGGATTCCACCTATCACCTCACCGGTCTCACTCGACAGGAAACCCATGAGCGACACTTCCCCCTACGGCTTCGAGCTAGTGCGGCGTGGGTACGACCGCGCTCAGGTGGACGAACGGATCTCCAAGCTCGTCTCCGACCGTGACAGCGCTCTCGCCCGCATCACCGCTCTGGAAAAGCGCATCGAGGAGCTCCACCTCGAGACGCAGAACGCCCAGGCTCAGGTAACCGACGCGGAGCCGTCGTACGCCGGTCTCGGCGCGCGTGTCGAGAAGATCCTCCGCCTCGCCGAGGAGGAGGCGAAGGACCTGCGCGAGGAGGCCCGTCGCGCCGCCGAGCAGCACCGTGAGCTCGCCGAGTCGGCGGCCCAGCAGGTGCGCAACGACGCAGAATCGTTCGCTGCGGAGCGCAAGGCCAAGGCCGAGGACGAGGGCGTCCGGATCGTCGAGAAGGCCAAGAGCGACGCGTCGCAGCTGCGCTCCGAGGCCCAGAAGGACGCGCAGTCCAAGCGCGAGGAGGCGGACGCCCTCTTCGAGGAGACCCGCGCGAAGGCCGCCCAGGCCGCCGCCGACTTCGAGACGAACCTCGCCAAGCGCCGCGAGCAGTCCGAGCGTGACCTGGCGTCCCGCCAGCAGAAGGCCGAGAAGCGCCTCGCGGAGATCGAGCACCGCGCGGAGCAGCTGCGCCTGGAGGCCGAGAAGCTGCGCACCGACGCCGAGCGCCGCGCCCGCCAGACGGTCGAGACGGCTCAGCGTCAGGCCGAGGACATCGTCGCGGACGCGAACGCCAAGGCCGACCGGATCCGTTCGGAATCCGAGCGCGAGCTCGCCGCGCTGACGAACCGCCGCGACAGCATCAACGCCCAGCTGACCAACGTCCGCGAGATGCTGGCCACGCTGACCGGTGCCGCGGTGGCCGCCGCCAGCTCCCCGGCGGAGGACGAGCCGATCTCCCGCGGGGTCCCGGCTCAGCAGTCCCGGTAAGCGTTAGCGACATCGAAGGCCCGCATCCCCTTCGGGGGGTGCGGGCCTCCGTCGTGCGGGTGCACGCCTCTGAAAGGGGCGTGCACCCGGCCCCCCTTCAGGGGCGCGTCGGCCGGGAAACCCGCTGTCCGGCCGCCGGAGCCGGGTGATGGAGATCCGGGGTGGAAACGACTCCGGCGACTCCGGACTCCTCCGACCTGCTGCGCCTGACAGACGAACGCTCGGCCGCCGTCGACTACCACGCCGCCGAGGGCCGCTCCTGGCGCGTCACGCTCTCCGCCGACGGCGCCCGGGCCGCCCGCCTCACGACGCCTGACACGGCGCCCGCGGCCGACGCGTCCCTGCGCGGCACGGCCGGGGAGCTGTTCCTCGCCCTGTACGACCGGGTCCCGGTGGACGCCCTGAAACTCGGCGGGGACCGACGGTTGTTCGACCAGCTGCCGGCCTGGGAGCCGGAGGAGTAGGGGACATGGGCCCCCTGAGGTGACGTCGGCCCTCTCGGGTGGCAGCCCCCGCAGGCCGGTCTTAGCGTGGCCGCATGATCGAGCTGGCGGGCCTGACCAAGCGCTACGGCGACAAGACGGCGGTCGACGACCTCACGTTCACCGTCAGACCCGGCATCGTCACCGGGTTCCTCGGGCCCAACGGTGCCGGGAAGTCCACCACCATGCGGATGATCCTCGGGCTCGACCACCCCACGGGCGGCCGGGTCCGGATCGACGGCAGGCGGTACGAGCAGCTCAAGGACCCGCTGACGTACATCGGGGCGCTGCTCGACGCGAAGGCCGTGCACGGCGGGCGCAGCGCCTTCAACCACCTGCTCTGCCTCGCGCAGAGCAACGGGATCCCGACGGCGCGGGTGGCCGAGGTCCTCGACACCGTCGGACTGACGGCGGTGGCGAAGAAGAAGGCCAAGGGGTTCTCGCTCGGGATGGGGCAGCGGCTCGGGATCGCGGGGGCGCTGCTCGGCGACCCGCGGATCCTGATGTTCGACGAGCCGGTGAACGGGCTCGACCCCGAGGGCATCCACTGGATCCGGACCCTGATGAAGTCGCTGGCCGCCCAGGGCCGGACCGTGTTCGTCTCCTCCCACCTCATGAGCGAGATGGCGCTGACCGCCGACCACCTGGTCGTCATCGGGCAGGGGCGGCTGCTCGCCGACACCTCGATGGCGGACTTCATCCGGACGAACTCGCGGTCGTACGTCCGGGTCCGCTCCCCGCAGCGCGAGCGCCTGCTCGACGTGCTGCACGGGGCCGGGATCACCGTCGTCGAGACGGGGACCGGAGCCCTGGAGGTGGAGGGCGGGAAGGCCGAACCGATCGGGGAGCTGGCCGCGCAGAACGGGATCGTGCTGCACGAGCTGAGCATCCAGCAGGCCTCCCTGGAGGAGGCGTTCATGCAACTGACGGCGGAGTCTGTGGAGTACCACGCGCACGCCGACTCGCCCCCGCTGCCACAGGCCTGGGGCGCCGGCTGGGACAAGGGAGCGTGACATGGCCGTCGTCACCCAGGTCGTACGGTCCGAGTGGACCAAGATCCGGTCCGTCGCGTCGACGGTGTGGACGCTGTCCCTGGCCGTGGTGGTCACCGTGGCCCTCGGGATGCTGATCTCCGGGCTCGCGAACAGGCAGTTCGGCAACATGCCCGCGCGGGAACGGCTCTCCTTCGACCCGACGAACATCAGCTTCGCCGGGATGACCCTCGGTCAGCTGGCGATGATCGTGTTCGGGGTGCTCGTGGTCTCCAACGAGTACAGCACCGGGATGATCAGGGTCTCGCTGGCCGCCGTGCCGCAGCGGGCCACCTTCCTGTTCAGCAAGATCGCGGTGGCGGCGGCCCTGGTACTGGTGGTCGGCATGGTCACCAGCTTCGCCGCCTTCTTCCTCGGGCAGGCCATGCTCGGCTCCCACCGGGCGTACCTCGGCGACCCCGGGGTGCTGCGCGCGGTCGTCGGCGGCGGGCTCTACATGACGCTCATCGCGATGTTCTCCATGGGCGTGGCCGCGATGCTGCGCTCGCCGATGCTGTCGCTGGGCATCCTGATGCCGTTCTTCTTCCTGATCTCCAACATCCTCGGCAACGTCGACGCGACGAAGAAGATCGGCCGGTTCCTGCCGGACCAGGCGGGCAGCCACATCATGCAGGTGGTCCCGAGGGCCGGCGACGACGTCCCGTACGGGCCCTGGGGCGGGCTCGGCATCATGGGGCTGTGGGTGATCGCCGCGCTGGCCGGCGGGTACGTCCTGCTGAAGCGGCGCGACGCCCAGTGACGAATCCGTGACCGGTTCTGTCGCCGGAAGTCTTTACATGCTCTTGGGCGGAACCGTCAGCTCCCCGATATCCTCCTAACCCTTACGGGGGGCGTCTGCCCCATGTCCTGATCCTTTCGATGGGTGCGGAGCATGATCGAGGCTGTCGGCCTGACCAAGCGCTACGGCGACAAGACCGCCGTCTACAACCTTTCCTTCCAGGTACGACCCGGAGCCGTCACCGGCTTCCTCGGGCCGAACGGCTCGGGCAAGTCGACGACCATGCGGATGATCCTGGGTCTGGACAACCCGACCGCCGGTTCGGTGACGATCGGCGGCTTCCCGTACCGCAAGCTGCCGAACGCCGCCCGCCAGGTCGGCGCGCTGCTCGACGCCAAGGCGGTGCACGGCGGCCGGTCCGCCCGCAACCACCTGCTCTCGCTGGCCCAGCTGTCCGCCATCCCGGCCCGCCGGGTCGACGAGGTGCTCGGGGTGGTGGGCCTCCAGGGCGTGGCCGGAAAGCGCTCCAAGGGCTTCTCGCTCGGCATGGGCCAGCGCCTCGGCATCGCCGCCGCGCTCCTCGGCGACCCCCAGGTGCTGCTCTTCGACGAGCCGGTCAACGGCCTCGACCCCGAGGGCATCCTCTGGGTGCGCAACCTGATGAAGTCCCTGGCCGCCGAAGGCCGGACGGTCTTCGTCTCCTCCCACCTGATGAGCGAGATGGCGCTGACCGCCGACCACCTCATCGTCATCGGCCGGGGCCAGCTGCTCGCCGACATGAGCGTGACCGACTTCATTTCGGCCAACTCCGCGGACTTCGCGCGGGTCCGCACCCCGGACACCGAGCCGCAGCTGCGCGAGAAGCTCAGCTCGGCGCTGACCGAGGCCGGCGGCCATGTCCTGCCGGAGCAGGACGGGGCGCTCAGAGTGACCGGGCTGCCGCTGCCCCGGATCAGCGACCTCGCGCACGAGGCGGACGTACGGCTGTGGGAGCTGTCCCCGCACCAGGCCTCGCTGGAGGAGGCGTACATGCGGATGACGCAGGGCGCCGTCGACTACCGGTCCTCGATCGACCAGAAGGCCGGCCTCCAGCAGCCCCTGCCGCCGGGCGCCCAGCCGCCGATGCCGGTGCCCGGGCAGGGCCAGCCGGGCTGGTACGCCCCACCGGCGCCGCAGCAGGGCGGCCAGCCGTTCACGGGGCCGTACGGTGCACCCGGTGCGCCCGCAGGCGGGTACGGCGCCCCGCAGGGCCCGTACGGGGCTCCCCAGGCGGCTCCCAACCCCTACGCCCAGCCGACGCCCGCTCCGGCTCCCGGGCCCGCTGCGGCAGCCGCCGAACCGGCCCGGCCGGCCCCCGCCGCCGCGCCCACCGCCCCCGCCGCCCCTGCTGCTCCTGCTGCCCCCGCCGACCTGACCAAGCCCGAGGACGCCCGATGAGCACCCACCAGCCTCCGCTGCCGCAGACGACCCCGGCCGCACCCGACTGGCAGGCGGCGCCCGGCGGTTCGTACCCCGGCTACGTCTCGCCGATCCCGGTGGTGCGCACCAACCTCGGGCACGCGATCACCTCCGAGTGGACGAAGATCAGGTCGGTGCGTTCGACGATCTGGACGCTCGGCGTCTTCGTCCTCCTGGTGATCGGCATCGGCCTGCTCGCCGGTGCCGTGGTCAGCAACTCCACCTCCTCGTCCGACGACCTGTCCGGCAGCAACGCGCTCTCGCTCGGCTTCTTCGGGCTGCTGCTCGGCAGCATGTGCATCATCACGCTCGGCGTGCTGACGACCGCCTCGGAGTACGGCACGGGCATGATCCGTACGACGATGGTCGCCTGCCCCTCCCGCGCGCGCGTGCTCGCTGCGAAGGCGATCGTCTTCTTCGCGGTCGCGTTCGTGATCACCCTCGCGGCCAGCGCGTTCGTGGCCATGACGCAGGTGTCGATGCTGAGCGACATCGCCCGGAAGCCGACCGGCGGGGAATGGCTGAAGGGAACCGTCGGCGTCAGCCTCTACATCGCGCTGCTCGGGCTGCTCTCGCTGATCATCGGCTCGATCATCCGGCACTCGGCGGGCGCCATCACCGTCATGATCGGCGCGGTGCTGGCCCCGCTGGTGATCGCCCTGTTCATGTTCTCCTCGTCGCTGGAGAAGGTGCGCAACGCCCTGTTCGAGTACTCGATCCCGAACCAGCTGAGCGTCTTCTACTCCAACTCCCTGAGCGATTCCGGCCCTTCGGGCTGGGACCCGCTGTGGATCATCCTGGGTGTGACGGCCGTCGCGTTCGCGGGCGCCTACGCGCTGCTGGAGAAGCGGGACGTGTAGGCCGTACGACCCCCGGAGCTCTTCGGCTCTCAGAACTTCGGCGCGTTCCTGGGCCGCTGCACCCGCGTGGTGCGGCGGTCCTTCGCGTTCCAGCAGGCCTTGTGCCAGTGTCGGCGCTCGTCCACGCCCGAGTGCTCCGGCCAGGCCACCACGTGCGGGACGCCGGAGGCGATCACCTGGTCGCAGCCCGGGCACCGGTACGTCTTGCCGACCGCGCTGGCCCCTGCCACGTGCCGGACGCTCCACTCCTCGCCCTGCCAGTTCTCGGTGGACTGCCAGCCGCCGTAGCGGTCCGCGCGGTCGTCCTCGGCGCTCCGGCCGGACGAGGCCGCTCCGTTCGGGCCCTTGGGTCGGTTGCGACGCGGGGACACGGGACACCTCTCGGGGCTATACAGGAAGCACGGGCTGTGTCCAGCCTACGACGCGCGCACGGGGGTACGCGTAGGGCACCAACCCGCACAAGTCCCCCTCCAGGGCGACCCATTCTCCAGACAATCCGCAAATCTCTCCGCCAGGCCGTGTCCTCGGCACGTGTCAGACGGTTATGCCCGGTGGGGGAGCTCCGGGTCGGAGCCAGGAAAGCAGGAAGAAACGATGCGCGTAGGTAGTTTTGTGCTGGCCGCCCAGTTCCCGGGCCAGGGGCAGGGGGAAGCCCTGCACCGGGCGGTGCGCACGGCGGAGGTGGCCGAGGAGTCCGGTCTGGACGCGGTCTGGCTGGCCGAGCACCACTTCGTGCCG
Source organism: Streptomyces sp. NPDC047061 (assembly GCF_040643955.1). NCBI lineage: Bacteria > Bacillati > Actinomycetota > Actinomycetes > Kitasatosporales > Streptomycetaceae > Streptomyces > Streptomyces sp. NPDC047061. The sequence goes on along the minus strand of NZ_JBEYVI010000011.1, from coordinate 167,429 downwards.
TACGGCACGTGTCCGTCCGCGGTCACCCTGGCGGCCTTGCTGCTGGGCCGCACCCGGCGGCTGCGGGTCGGTACGGCGGTGAGCGTACTGCCCACCGTCCACCCGGTCGCCCTCGGCGAGCAGGCCGCACTGCTGCACGTGACGAGCGGCGGCCGCTTCACGCTCGGCGTGGGGCGCGGCGGGCCCTGGGTGGACCTGGAGGTCTTCGGCTCCGGCCTGGAGGCGTACGAACAGGGCTTCCCCGAATCACTCGATCTGCTGATGCGCTGGCTGCACGAACCGGCCGTGTCGGCCTCGGGCCCGCGCTTCTCGTTCCGTGAGGTGCCCGTCGTACCGCGCCCGTCGGAGGCGCTGACGGAGGCGCCGGGGCCGGAGGTGGTGGTCGCCTGCACCTCCGCGGCGAGCATCCGGCTGGCCGCCGAGCGAGGGCTGCCGATGCTGCTCGGGATGCACGTCGGCGACGAGGAGAAGGCCGAGATGGTCGCGTTGTGGCGGCAGCACGCGCGGGCGGCCGGGCGGCCGGGCGACGAGATCGCCGGGGCGGCCCATGTGTCGGCCGGCGTCTGCCAGATCGCGGACAGCCGCACCGACGCGGCGGAGACCCTGACGAAGGCGATGCCGGGCTGGCTGAAGCAGGGCCTGGAGGCCCATATGACGGTGGACGGCCGGTTCCGTTCGATGCGGGACCCGCTCGCCTACACCGAACTGCTCTGCGGCCTCCACCCGGTGGGTACCCCGCGGCTGTGCGTCGACCGCCTCGCCGCGACCTCCGAGCGGACCGGCATCTCCCGTTTCGCCCTGCTGACGGAGGGCTCGGGGGATCTGGCGGCCACGGAGGAGAACGTACGACGGCTGGGTGCCGAGGTACTGCCGCACCTCCGGTGACCTCACCGCCGCGGGGAGCTTGCCGCCCCAGTGACTGATGCACCTCCCGCGTGTGGAGCGGCAAGCAAGCGGCTCACTGCGTCAGCAGTACCGGAGCACGGCGTCAGCAGTCCCGGAGTTCCGGGGACTGGTTCAGCAGCTGATTGCGCACCGAGGTGAAGCGGGCCAGTGTCTCGTCGACCGAGGCGTCCAGCGGGAACACCGCCACACGGTGGCAGTTCTGGAAGGCCAGCCGCACACCGAAGTGCCGCTGCAGGGCGCCGCGTATGGCGTCACTCGCGAGCGCACGCAGCAGCTGACCGCGTGCCTGCTCGTCCGGCGGAGGCGTCTGGTTGTCGGCGAAGTCTCCGCCGTCCACCTTCAGCTGGGCCACCAGGGAGCTGATCATCTCCCATGCGTAGGGCAGGGAGGTCCGGACGCAGTCGACGAAATCCGCTTCGTCGACCTCGCCTCGCTCGGCCTGTTCGAGTAGGGCCGGTGAGACGTCGAGCGACATGGGTACTCCTCTCGCACCCCCGAACAACAGGGGTTGGCGGACAGGTAAGGGAGTTCGCGATACCGAACACGCTGAGTACACAACTCGCGACCTCCCGTTTACTACGGTAGGCAACGGGCGGTGACGCCACCAGGAGATTGCGTATATGCGACGGTCCCTTTAGGCACACAATCGGCCAGGTTTGAACAGGCGTGCGCAGGCGACTCTTCAGGACCGGTCACGGAGGGGCCGTCAGCCGTAGTGCGGGCGAATCGCGTGGAGGGCGGCGCGTCGAGTAGCGTTGCCGACCATGCGTCTCGTCATCGCCCGGTGCTCCGTCGACTACGCCGGCCGGCTCACCGCCCACCTTCCCTCCGCCCCCCGTCTGATCCTGGTCAAGGCGGACGGCAGCGTGTCCGTCCACGCGGACGACCGGGCCTACAAGCCCCTCAACTGGATGTCGCCGCCGTGCACCCTCAAGGAGGGGGCGGGCGAGGAGGAAGGCGTCTGGACCGTCATCAACAAGGCGGGCGAGAAGCTCATCATCACGATGGAGGAGATCCTCCACGACTCCTCGCACGAACTGGGCGTGGACCCTGGTCTGATCAAGGACGGCGTGGAGGCGCACCTGCAGGAACTGCTGGCCGACCACATCGAGACCCTCGGCGACGGCTACACCCTCATCCGCCGCGAGTACATGACGGCGATCGGCCCGGTGGATATCCTCTGCCGCGACGCGGACGGCCAGACCGTCGCGGTCGAGATCAAGCGCCGGGGCGAGATCGACGGCGTGGAACAGCTCACCCGTTACCTGGAGTTGCTGAACCGCGACCCCCATCTGGCCCCTGTCCGGGGCGTCTTCGCGGCCCAGGAGATCAAGCCGCAGGCTCGCGTCCTGGCCACGGACCGGGGCATCGGCTGCACGGTCCTGGACTACGACGCACTGCGGGGCGTCGAGGACGACAAACTCCGGCTGTTCTGACAGCCGACGGCGACTTCCCTTCCCCGGCCCGCCGCACCCGCCTCGGCTCGCCGCTCAGCTCGGCGTTCAACGCCGCCCCGCGGTCGGGCCGCCCATCCCCCGGCCCGCGGTTTCGTCAGATATCGGCGGGAAACCAGAGGTCAGGCACCATCTCGTCCCGTGGGTTCGGCACTCGCCCGGGAAGGGGCGCGTGCGCTCCTGTCCGGTGGTCAGACTTGCCGCGCCCCGACCACGTGGTCGCGGCACAGTCTGCTGCTCGTGCGCGCCTGAATCGCACACGAGCACCGCGCGTTGGAGGTAATCGTGCTCCGCACCAGATTGATCCAGACGGCCGGCATCGTCGTCGGTGCCGCTGCTCTGGCAACCACGCTCGCCGACTCGGCATGGGCCGGTGTCCCGCCGTTCACGCTCCACGACGAGGCGACAGGCCGTTGCCTGGACAGCAACTCCTCAGGCGACGCCTACGCACTCGCGTGCAACGGCGGCACCTACCAGAAGTGGCAGGAGTCCTCGAACAACTGGGAGGACACGGCGGAGCTCAAGAGGCCGCGGCGTTACGAGGCGGGCGGTGGGCGGGTCAGATCACGTTGCCGCTCGACGTACCCGTGCCGGTGCTCTCGGACTCGCTGGACGTGGTGACCGACGGGGAGTCGGACACCGGGCCGCCGGCCGAGTTGGTGGCGTCGGTCGGCGTGGGGTCCGCGGAGTCGCTGGGGGCCGTGGAACCGCCCGTCGGAGGAGCCGACGTCGTGGACCCACCAGTCGGTGTACCGGTCGAAGGCGATCCCGAGGACGACGGGGAAGTCGGCTTGCTCGTCGTCGGCTTGCTCGACGTACTCGGCGTGCCGCCGCCCGACGACCCCTTCGTCCCCGAAGCCGAAGCCGAAGGCGTCTTCGTGTCCGAGGGCGGCGTCGGGTCGTCCGACGTGCCCATGGTGCCGTCGGGACCCGGGTCCGTCGGCGTGGCCGTCGCGGTGCCGGTGTCGCCCGCACCGGAGGTCTCGCCGGGGTCGGCGCCCAGGCCGCCGCCGCTCGCGTCCTCGCTCGCCGAGGGGGTGACGCTCACGTTGTTGGACGGGTCGTCGGCGTTGTCGTGGGAGGTCATGCCGAGGGTGACCACGGTGCCCAGGACGGCCGTGAGGAGGACTCCCGCGCCCACCGCCACCAGGTTGCGGCGGGCCATGCGGACGAGGCCGCCTCCGCCGCCCTGGGCCGGTGCCGGCTGCCCCGGGACCCTGTGGGTCACCAGGGTGTCCGAAACCGGCGAGTGGACCGCCGGGAAGGGCGTCGTGACACCGCCCGCCGGGGATATGGACTCCTCGTGCCGGGCGTCCGGAATCTCGTCGCCCGCCATCGCGGCGACGGCCGGGATGACCTCGCCCGAGCGGTCGGCCACCAGGGCGAGGGCCCGTCGGCCGGCCGTCGTGCCCCGCTTGTCGGCGAGCGCCCCGCGCAGGCCGATCGAGGCCTCCAGTTCGGCCCGCGCCCGGTCCAGCTGGTCGCTGCAGAGCGCGAGGATGCCGAGTTCGTGGTGGAAGTAGGCCTGTTCGCCGACCTCACCGGCGAGCCGGGAGGCCTCCGCACCGGCCCGCAGCACCCGTTCCCAGGCGCTCCAGTGCAGCCCTGCCGCGAACGCGGGCGCGGCCGTACGGGCCAGCCGTACCGGCGTGCTGTCCTCGTCCTCCGCCGGCGGCACCGTCTCGGGCACCAGCAGCGTCAGCGCGGCGAGGACCGCGTCGGCCTCCGCGCAGACCCGCTCCGGGGAGACCGAGGGGTGCCCGCACCACCAGCTGTAGTGCTGGGCGGCCGTGAGGGCCTGGGCCGTCGCGTCGTCGGCGTAGCCGGCGGCCTCCAGCTGCTGCAGGACGCCCGCGGCGAGCCGGTAGCGGGAGCCCACCGGGGAGACCAGTCCGCAGCCCGCCAGCTCGCCGAGGGCGGCGTCGGCGTGGGTGTCGCCGACCAGGGCCGGCAGATGCGCCTGGTGCGGCACCTCGCCGCCGAGGGCGACCGCGAAGCGCAGGGTGGCCCGGGCGGAGGCGCTGAGGCGGGCGGCGAGCAGCGGGGCGGGCGCGGCGGCCTCGCCGAGGGACGGGAGCGGGACCTCGTCGGTCGTCTCGGCGTCGAAGGGCGCGTCGACCGGCAGATCGGAGAGGTCGGAGAGGTCCGACAGGTTGGACGCGAAGACGCCGAGCTCGTCGACGGCGCCCGCGCTGGCGCGCACCTGGTCGCGCTGGCGCAGCAGCGCGCCGGCCTGGACGAACCGCAGCGGCAGACCCTCGGACTCGAACCAGAGGTCGCCGGCCCAGTTGGCCTCCTCCTCGGTGAGCACCCGGCCGACCGCGCGCTCCAGGATGTCGACGCCCCCGGCCCGCTCCAGGCCGCTGAGGAAGACCTCCTCGACGGCGGAGTCGGCGGCGGGCGCAGGCACGTCGGGGGTGGCGCCGAGCAGGAAGGCGCACTCGGGGGTGGCGTCGATCAGCTCGTCGAGGCCGGCGCCGCCGAACTCGACGTCGTCGAGGACGACGACCGCGCCGACGTCCCGGACCAGTTCGAGGAGCTCGTCGGGTCCGGGGCGGTGCGCGGGCGCCTTGTAGACGGCGTGGAAGAGGTCGTGGAGCAGGTCCTCGGGCGTGCGGTGGAAGCCGTTGAGGCGGACCACGCCGTCGGGGGCGAGGTCGGAGCAGTCGTCGGCGACCAGGTCGAGGAGCGCGGTGCGGCCGGAGCCCGAGGGCCCGGTGAGGCGCACCGAGCGGCCGCGGGCGAGGAGCCGGACGAGCCGCTCGCGGTCGTCCTGGCGCTCCAGGAGCGGCAGCTCGGGCTGGGCGGGACCGGCCGGGACCGGCGGCCGGACGGCACGCTCGTGCTCGGCGCGCTCGGCGGCGGTGCGCTTCTCCGGTCTGGCCGGGCGCTCGGTCGGCGGGCAGGGCTCTATCTCACTGCCGTCGACCGGGTTGACGGTCAGCAGGAAGTCGCCGGTGACCAGCCGCGTGGTGCGGGCCGTCGCCGGCGTGCTCTGACCGAAGTCGTTGGTGAGGGATTCCCTGGGCGGGCGCTGGCGCGGCGAGCTGCCGTCGCCGTCCTGGCCGTACCCCTCGGGTCCCGGGTTGATCGGGTCCATAGGTTCCTAGCCCCCCAAAAGCGTCGTGTGCCGTGAATACCGGCCCTCCCCGGCCTGTTGCACACCGCGCTGTCGCTTCTGGTCCGGGCCCGCGCTCGAAGGGTGACTAGGCGGCGGGCGACCGAACCCTAAACCTTCGCACAGTATCTACGACAGTCCGGGGTACCGCGCCGTCCGAGACATCACAGTCTCGTGAGGATTGCGTCTGACGTGCGCTTGCGCGCCGTCCGACCGGGTCACCCCCGTCGCCCGGTTCACACCGGATCGCGGCGTCTCCATGGTGTGCCGTGTCCCGGCGGTTCGCCGCCGCACAGCCCGTCGCCGCAGCCCGTCGCCGGTCCCGGTGTCACACGGTCCCGGTGTCACACGCGGGGCAGCGACTCCACCCCGATGCCCCCCTCGATCGCCAGGATCCGGTGCAGCCGGGTGGCCACCAGCAGGCGCTGCATCTGCGGCGGTACGCCGCGCAGCACCAGGCGGCGGCCGCAGCGGCCGGCCCGCCGGTGGGCCCCCATGATCACCCCGAGTCCGGTGGCGTCCCAGGAGTCCAGCTCGGACAGGTCCAGCACCAGGTCGCCGACTCCGTCGTCGACGGCCGAGTGCAGGACCGTACGGGCGTCCGCCGCGCTGCGTACGTCGAGGCGGCCCCCGACGACCAGCTCGGCGTGGTCGCCCCTGATGTACATATGCGCTCCCCGAGAGTGCGTGTCCTACTCCGTGAAAGTGATGTCCGGTAATGCAACCTCTGACTGCGTTCGCCGGTCAGAGGTTGCCATCTGTAAGCGAACCGATACCGAATTCACCCCCGAGGGTGAAAACCCCGGGGTTTGTGCGTTTTGAGAGGCGGTCAGAGGCTCTACGTACTGATGTTTCAGTACGTGTAGAAGCCCTGCCCGCTCTTGCGCCCGATGTCACCGGCGTCAACCATCCGGCGCATCAGCTCCGGCGGGGCGAACTTCTCGTCCTGCGACTCGGTGTAGATGTTGCTGGTGGCGTGCAGCAGGATGTCGACGCCGGTGAGGTCGGCCGTGGCCAGCGGGCCCATGGCGTGACCGAAACCCAACTTGCAGGCGAGGTCGATGTCCTCGGCGGTGGCGACGCCCGACTCGTACAGTTTGGTGGCCTCGACGACGAGCGCCGAGATCAGCCGGGTCGTCACGAAGCCGGCGACGTCCCGGTTGACGACGATGCAGGTCTTGCCGGTGGACTCGGCGAACTCCCGCGCGGTGGAGAGGGTTTCGTCGCTGGTCTTGTAGCCGCGGACCAGCTCGACGAGCTGCATCATCGGCACCGGCGAGAAGAAGTGGACACCGACGACCCGCTCGGGGTGCTCGGTGGCCGCCGCGATCTTGGTGATCGGGATGGCGGAGGTGTTGGAGGCGAGCACGGCGTCCGGGCGCACGATCTTGTCGAGGGCGCGGAAGATCTCGTGCTTGACTTCCAGCTTCTCGAAGACGGCCTCGACCACGATGTCCGCCTCGGCGACCGCGTCCAGGTCGGTGGTCGTGGCGATGCGGGCCAGGGCGGCGTCGGCGTCATGGGCCTCCAGCCGGCCCTTGCTCACGAACTTGTCGTAAGAGGCCTGGATGCCGCCGACAGCACGTTCCAGTGCCTCGTCGGTGACGTCCCGCAGGACCACGTCCCAGCCGGCCTGTGCGGCGACCTGGGCGATGCCGGAACCCATCAGGCCGGCACCGATGACGGCAAGCTTCCGTGCCACTCCGCTCCCCTTACACGCTGTTGAGGTATGCCTCTTGGGCGGGACCCTAGCGCTCGTCGGGGGCCCGGAAACCCGGTAAGTAACGCGTGTCACGGTCTCAGGACGTGAGACAACCGTCACGTCCCGTCAGGCACCCCGGGAGGCATGGTCCGTTTCGCGCCACGCACGGTGCGGTCCGCCGCCCGCGCGGCAGCTTTAGGCTGGCCGCATGGTCAATCTGACGCGCATCTACACCAGGACCGGCGACCGGGGCACCACCGCCCTCGGGGACATGAGCCGGGTCGCCAAGACGGATCTGCGGATCTCGGCGTACGCGGACGCCAACGAGGCGAACGCGGTGATCGGGACGGCGATCGCGCTGGGCGGGCTGGCGGAGGAGGTCGTCAAGGTGCTCACCCGGGTGCAGAACGACCTCTTCGACGTCGGGGCGGACCTGTCGACCCCCGTGGTGGAGAACCCCGAGTTCCCGCCCCTGCGGGTCGAGCAGTTCTACGTCGACAAGCTGGAGGCGGACTGCGACCGCTTCAACGAGCGGCTGGAGAAGCTCCGCTCCTTCATCCTCCCCGGCGGCTCCCCGGGCGCGGCCCTGCTCCACCAGGCGTGCACGGTCGTACGCCGGGCCGAGCGCTCGACGTGGGCCGCCCTGGAAGCACACGGCGAGGCGATGAACCCCCTGACCGCGACCTACCTCAACCGCCTGTCGGACCTGCTGTTCATTCTGGCCAGGACGGCCAACAAGGACGTCGGGGACGTGCTCTGGGTTCCGGGCGGGGAGCGGTAAATCCGCTGCCGGGGCGGGAGTTGGGGATCCGGCGGCCGTATACGAAAGTGGTCCAGACCTATTGACCGGTGGTCCAGACCTTTCTATTCTCGCGGCACCATGGGCATGAAGGCTCAGTCATGCCCACGTCACCCCCGATCAAGAGGGAGGCGCAGCATGCGCTTCAGACACAGAGTCGCGGCAGGGCTTGCGACGCTGGTGCTCCCCCTGGCCGGTCTGGTCGGCATCGCGAGCCCCGCCCAGGCCGCCACGTCCGCCACCGCGACCTACGCCAAGACCTCGGACTGGGGTACCGGCTTCGGCGGCCAGTGGACCGTCAAGAACACCGGTACCACCACCATCAGTTCGTGGACCGTCGAGTGGGACTACCCCTCCGGAACCTCGGTCACCTCCGCGTGGGACGCGGACGTCACCTCCTCCGGCACCCACTGGACCGCCAAGAACAAGTCCTACAACGGCTCCATCGCCCCCGGCGCCTCCGTCTCCTTCGGCTTCAACGGCGCCGGTTCGGGATCGCCGAGCAACTGTCTGCTCAACGGGGCGAGTTGTGACGGCGGCACCACCACCCCGGGCGACTCGGCGCCCTCCGCGCCCGGCACCCCGACCGCGTCCGGCATCACCAACACCGGGGTGACGCTGAACTGGTCCGCCGCCACCGACGACAAGGGCATCAAGAACTACGACGTCCTGCGCGACGGCAAGGTGGTCTCCACGGTGACCACCACCTCGTACACCGACACGGGTCTGACGGCCGGCACCGACTACTCGTACACGGTGCAGGCCCGCGACACCGCGAGCCAGACCGGACCGGTCAGCGGCGCGGTCGCCGTCCACACCACGGGCGGTACGACCACTCCCCCGACCACCGGCTCCAAGGTCAAGCTCGGCTACTTCACCGAGTGGGGCATCTACGGCCGTAACTACCAGGTGAAGAACCTGGTGACGTCCGGGTCCGCGGCGAAGATCACGCACATCAACTACGCCTTCGGCAACGTGACGAACGGTCAGTGCGCGATCGGCGACGCCTACGCCGACTACCAGAAGACGTTCACCGCCGACACGTCGGTCAGCGGCGTCGCCGACACCTGGGACCAGCCGCTGGCGGGCAACTTCAACCAGCTGCGCGAGCTGAAGGCCAAGTACCCGAACATCAAGATCCTGTGGTCCTTCGGCGGCTGGACCTGGTCCGGCGGCTTCGCACAGGCGGCGGCCAACCCGACCGCGTTCGCCGACTCCTGCTACAACCTGGTCGAGGACCCGCGCTGGGCCGATGTCTTCGACGGCATCGACATCGACTGGGAGTACCCGAACGCCTGCGGTCTGAGCTGCGACACCAGCGGCTCGGCGGCCTTCAAGAACCTGATGTCCGCGCTGCGCGCCAAGTTCGGTGCCGGCAACCTGGTCACCGCGGCCACCACGGCCGACGGCTCCTCCGGCGGCAAGATCGACGCCACCGACTACGCGGGCGCCTCGCAGTACGTCGACTGGTACAACGTGATGTCGTACGACTTCTTCGGCGCCTGGGCCACCACCGGCCCGACGGCCCCGCACTCCCCGCTCACCTCGTACACGGGCATCCCGACCGCCGGCTTCGACACCGCCGACGCGATGGCCAAGTTCAAGGCGCAGGGCGTGCCGGCGAGCAAGCTGCTGATCGGCATCGGGTTCTACGGCAGAGGCTGGACCGGCGTCACCCAGGACGCGCCGGGCGGCACGGCCACGGGCGCGGCGACCGGGACCTACGAAGCGGGCATCGAGGACTACAAGGTCCTCAAGACGTCCTGCCCGGTGACCGGCACCATCGCGGGCACGGCGTACGCCCACTGCGGCACCAACTGGTGGTCGTACGACACCCCGTCGACGATCGCCGGGAAGATGAGCTGGGCCAAGACCCAGGGCCTCGGCGGCGCGTTCTTCTGGGAGTTCAGCGGTGACACCAGCAACGGTGAGCTGGTGAGTGCCATCAACTCCGGGCTGAGCTGACCCCTTCGCTCCACCCCCACCCCCCACCCCGTCGCGGGCGGCCTCCGGGCCGTCCGCGACGGTGTTTCCCGGGGCCCCCACGGTCAGGCCCGGGTACCCCCGCGGTCAGGCGACGTTGACGCGCTGCCCCGGCGGGGCCGCCTCCAGCCAGGCGAGGAAGCCCGTGAGCGCGTCCTCGCTCATGGCGAGTTCCAGGCGGGTGCCGCGGTGGGTGCAGGCGAGGATGACGGCGTCGGAGAGCAGGGCCAGCTCCTCCTCGCCTTCGGGGAGACGGCGGCCGGCCACCTCGATCCGGTCGCGTTCCAGGACCCGGCGGGGGCGGTAGGCGTAGGAGAAGACGCGGTACCACTCGACGCTGTCGCCGTTGTAGCGGGCGACGCCGTAGCTCCAGCCCTTGCCGCTGGTGTCCGTCTTCTCGGGGACCTCCCAGCGCAGGGAACAGTCGAAGGTGCCGCCGGAGCGCTGGATCAGTCTGCGGCGCAGGCCGAACAGGAAGAGTCCCACCACCACCAGCGCGACCACGATTCCGGCCACAGTCAGAGCGAGGACCATCGGCACCGACCTCCCCGTCTCCTAGGTAATGGAACGTAAAAAGACCCAGATCTACCTCAGCCGCGGCTGGGTCCGGAATGGCTCCGGCCCCAGCCGCGGCTGAGTTACGTCAACGCATACGCGCAGTGTGTCAGCGGGATGTCGCCGCCCGCAGACGGACGTCGGCGCGCCGCTCTGCGGTGGCGTCGCCCGCCGCCTTCGCGCGCTCCAGCTCACGCTCCTCGCGCTGGACATCGATCTCGTCCGACAGTTCGGCGGTCTCGGCCAGCAGGGAGAGCTTGTTGTCCGCGAACGAGATGAAACCGCCGTGCACCGCGGCGACGACCGTTCCACCATCACTCGTACGGATGGTCACCGGGCCCGACTCCAGCACACCGAGCAGCGGCTGGTGACCGGGCATGACGCCGATGTCGCCGGACGTGGTGCGCGCGACGACCAGGGTGGCCTCGCCGGACCAGACCTGGCGGTCCGCGGCGACGAGCTCGACGTGCAGCTCAGCAGCCAAGGGTGGCTCCTCGGGTCACCACCCGGCAGGGGCGCCGGGTGTTGGGGTCAATTCTAGTAGGCGTGCGTGAGGGGGCGGGACGCGCCCGCCCCCTCACACGAAGAACGCAATGAGTTCGGAAGAACTCAGGGTGTTCAGGAGACGCCCAGCTCCTTGGCGTTGGCCTTCAGGTCCTCGATGCCACCGCACAGGAAGAACGCCTGCTCCGGGAAGTGGTCGTACTCGCCGTCGATGATCGCGTTGAACGCGGCGATCGACTCGTCCAGCGGGACGTCCGACCCGTCGACGCCGGTGAACTGCTTGGCGACGTGGGTGTTCTGGGACAGGAAGCGCTCCACGCGACGGGCGCGGTGGACGGTGAGCTTGTCCTCCTCGCCCAGCTCGTCGATACCGAGGATCGCGATGATGTCCTGGAGGTCCTTGTACTTCTGGAGGACCGTCTTCACCCGCATCGCGGTGTTGTAGTGGTCCGCCGCGATGTAGCGCGGGTCCAGGATCCGGGACGTGGAGTCCAGCGGGTCCACGGCCGGGTAGATGCCCTTCTCCGAGATCGGACGGGAGAGCACCGTCGTCGCGTCGAGGTGGGCGAAGGTGGTGGCCGGGGCCGGGTCGGTCAGGTCGTCCGCGGGGACGTAGATCGCCTGCATCGAGGTGATCGAGTGACCGCGGGTCGAGGTGATGCGCTCCTGGAGGAGACCCATCTCGTCGGCCAGGTTCGGCTGGTAGCCCACCGCGGAGGGCATCCGGCCGAGCAGGGTCGAGACCTCGGAACCGGCCTGCGTGAAGCGGAAGATGTTGTCGATGAAGAACAGCACGTCCTGCTTCTGCACATCGCGGAAGTACTCCGCCATGGTCAGACCCGCGAGGGCCACGCGCAGACGGGTGCCCGGGGGCTCGTCCATCTGGCCGAAGACAAGGGCGGTCTTGTCGATGACGCCCGAGTCGGCCATCTCCTCGATGAGGTCGTTGCCCTCACGGGTGCGCTCGCCGACACCGGCGAACACGGAGACACCGTCGTGGTTGTTGGCGACGCGGTAGATCATCTCCTGGATGAGCACCGTCTTGCCGACGCCGGCACCGCCGAACAGGCCGATCTTGCCACCCTTGACGTACGGGGTGAGCAGGTCGATGACCTTGACGCCGGTCTCGAACATCTCGGTCTTCGACTCGAGCTCGTCGAAGTTCGGGGCCTTGCGGTGGATGGACCAGCGCTCGCCGTCGTACTGCTCGTCGACGTTCAGCACCTCACCGAGGGTGTTGAACACCTTGCCCTTGGTGAAGTCGCCGACCGGGACGGTGATGCCGTCGCCGGTGTCGGTGACCGGGGCCTGGCGGACCAGACCGTCGGTGGGCTGCATGGAGATGGTGCGGACCAGGCCGTCACCCAGGTGCTGGGCGACCTCCAGGGTCAGCGTCTTCTTCTCGCCGGCGTTGGCCGGGTCGGCCACCTCGACGTGAAGGGCGTTGTAGATGTCCGGCATCGCGTCGACGGGGAACTCCACGTCGACGACCGGGCCGATGACCCGGGCGACGCGGCCCGTGGCCGTCGCGGTCTCAACAGTGGTGGTCATTAGCGGTCACTCCCCGCGGTCGCGTCGGCCAGGGCGCTGGCGCCACCGACGATCTCGCTGATTTCCTGGGTGATTTCGGCCTGGCGGGCCGCGTTGGCAAGACGGGAGAGCGTGTTGATCAGCTCGCCCGCGTTGTCGGTGGCCGACTTCATCGCACGCCGCGTGGCAGCGTGCTTCGAAGCCGCCGACTGGAGCAGCGCGTTGTAGATGCGGCTCTCCACGTAGCGCGGCAGCAGGGCGTCGAGGACGTCCTCCGCCGAGGGCTCGAAGTCGTACAGCGGAAGGATCTCGTCGCCCTTGGCGGCGCCCTCCTCCGCTACCTCGTCGAGGCTGAGCGGCAGCAGCCGGTCGTCGAGCGCCGTCTGCGTCATCATCGACACGAACTCGGTGAAGACGATGTGGAGTTCGTCCACCCCGCCGTCCGCCGTCTCGGTCTCGATGGCCTCGATCAGCGGCGCCGCGACCTTCTTGGCGTCCGCGTACGAGGGCTCGTCGGTGAAGCCCGCCCACGACTCCGCGACCTTGCGCTCGCGGAAGTTGTAGTGGGCCAGACCGCGGCGGCCGACGATGTACGTGTCGACCTCCTTGCCCTCCGCCTCAAGGCGCGCCGTCAGCAGCTCGGCGGCCTTGATGGCGTTGGAGTTGAAGGCGCCGGCCAGACCGCGGTCGCTCGTGAGGAGCAGCACCGCGGAACGGGTCGGCGTCTGAGCCTCGGTGGTCAGGGGGTGCTTGGTGTTCGACCCGGTACCGACCGCCGTGACCGCGCGGGTGAGCTCGGTCGCGTACGGCGCGGAGGCCCGCACCTTGCGCTGCGCCTTGACGACACGCGAGGCGGCGATCATCTCCATCGCCTTGGTGATCTTCTTGGTCGCGGTGACGGATCGGATGCGACGCTTGTAGACCCGGAGCTGGGCTCCCATGAGTCAGGTCCCTTCCTTACGTCACTTGGCCGCGGCCGGGGCGTCCTCGCCGAGAAGCTTGCCGTCCGAGGTCTCGAACTGCTTCTTGAAGTCGGCGATGGCGTCGGCAACAGCGGTGAGGGTGTCGTCCGACATCTTGCCGCCCTCCTTGATGGAGGTCATGAGGCCCTGCTCCTTGCGGTGCAGGTACTCCAGGAGCTCCTTCTCGAAGCGGCGGATGTCGGTGACCGGGACGTCGTCCATCTTGCCGGTGGTACCGGCCCACACGGAGACGACCTGGTCCTCGGTCGACATCGGCTGGTACTGAGCCTGCTTGAGCAGCTCGACCAGTCGCTGACCACGCTCCAGCTGCGACTTCGACGCGGCGTCCAGGTCGGAACCGAAGGCGGCGAACGCCTCCAGCTCGCGGTACTGGGCCAGGTCCAGACGCAGCCGGCCGGAGACCTGCTTCATCGCCTTGTGCTGCGCGGAACCGCCGACTCGGGAGACGGAGATACCGACGTTCAGCGCGGGGCGCTGACCGGCGTTGAACAGGTCCGACTCCAGGAAGCACTGGCCGTCGGTGATGGAGATGACGTTGGTCGGGATGAACGCCGAGACGTCGTTGGCCTTGGTCTCGACGATCGGCAGACCGGTCATCGAGCCGGCGCCCATGTCGTCGGAGAGCTTGGCGCAGCGCTCCAGCAGACGGGAGTGCAGGTAGAAGACGTCACCCGGGTAGGCCTCACGGCCCGGCGGGCGGCGCAGCAGCAGGGAGACGGCGCGGTAGGCGTCGGCCTGCTTCGAGAGGTCGTCGAAGATGATGAGGACGTGCTTGCCGTCGTACATCCAGTGCTGGCCGATGGCCGAGCCGGTGTACGGCGCCAGGTACTTGAAGCCGGCCGGGTCGGACGCCGGGGCGGCGACGATGGTCGTGTACTCAAGGGCGCCGGCCTCTTCGAGCGCACCACGCACGGAGGCGATGGTCGAGCCCTTCTGGCCGATGGCGACGTAGACGCAGCGGACCTGCTTCTTCGGGTCGCCCGAGCGCCAGTTGTCGCGCTGGTTGATGATCGTGTCGACGGCCAGGGCGGTCTTGCCGGTCTGGCGGTCACCGATGATCAGCTGACGCTGGCCGCGGCCGACCGGGGTCATGGCGTCGACGGCCTTGTAGCCGGTCTCCATCGGCTCGTGCACCGACTTACGGGCCATGACGCCGGGAGCCTGCAGCTCCAGGGCGCGGCGGCCGGACGTCTCGATCTCGCCGAGGCCGTCGATCGGGTTGCCGAGCGGGTCGACGACGCGGCCGAGGTAGCCCTCGCCCACCGCGACGGAGAGGACCTCACCGGTGCGCTGCACCGGCTGACCCTCCTCGATGCCGCTGAACTCACCGAGGACGATGGCGCCGATCTCGCGCTCTTCCAGGTTCAGCGCGAGGCCGAGGGTGCCGTCCTCGAACTTCAGCAGTTCGTTGGCCATGGCCGAGGGAAGACCCTCGACCTTCGCGATGCCGTCGCCGGCAAGGGTGACCGTACCGACCTCCTCGCGCGAGGCCGCGTCCGGCTTGTACGACTGGACGAAGTTCTCCAGCGCGTCCCGGATCTCCTCCGGCCGGATCGTGAGCTCCGCCATCTGGGTTCCCTGCTCTCCTTGTTGGGCCCGAAGTTTCACTTGGGGGGTCTGGGGGCGACCCCCAGGATTCTTCATGTACGGCCCAACCCGGGCCGTCGTAAGTACGTACTGCTTGTTCTCGACTACCGAGGTGCTAGCTCGCCATGCGGCGGGCCGCGTCCTCCAGCCGGTCCGCGATGGAACCGTTGATGACCTCGTCACCGACCTGCACCCGGATCCCGCCGACGACCGCGGGGTCGACGTCGAGGTTGAGGTGCATCGTGCGGCCGTAGAGCTTCGCGAGGGCGGCGCCCAGGCGCTGCTTCTGCGGCTCGCTCAGCGGGACCGCCGAGGTGACGACGGCGACGACACGGCTGCGGCGCTCCGCGGCCAGCTTGGAGAGGGCCTCCAGGCCCGCTTCCAGGCTACGTCCCCGCGGCACGGTCACAAGGCGCGTGACCAGACGCTCGGTGACCGGCTTGGCGCGGCCGCCGAGCAGTCGGTGCAGCAGCTCGGTCTTCGCGGCGACGGTGGCCTTGCGGTCGGTCAGCGCGGCGCGCAGCCCGGTGCTGGAGGAGACGATCCGGCCGAACCGGAACAGCTCGTCCTCGGCGTCGTCCAGCGTGCCGGACTTCTCCGCGGCCGTGAGGTCGGCGATGTTCGCCAGCTCCTCCAGCGCGTCCACCAGGTCGCGGGGCTGCGACCAGCGGGAGCGGACCAGGCCTGACACCAGGTCGGCGGTGGTCTCGGAGACCTGGCCGCCGATCAGGCGCCGGACCAGCTCGGCCTTGGCCTCGCCGGCCTGTGCCGGGTCGGTGAGGACCCGGCGCAGGCCGCCCTCGCGGTCGAGCAGCGCGGTGACGGCCGCCAGCTCGTCGGCGAGCCGCGTCGCGTCCACGGACGTGGAGTCCGTCAGCGCGTCGAGACGCTCACGTGCGGCTGCCAGGGCCTCGCGGCTCGCTCCGTTCATCGCGCGGCCTCGGCCTTCTCCTCAAGCTCGTCGAGGAAGCGGTCGATCACGCGGCTCTGCCGGGCGTGGTCCTCGAGGGACTCGCCGACCAGCTTGCCGGCCAGGTCGGTGGCCAGGTGGCCGACGTCCTGACGGAGCGCCTGCGCGGCGGACTTGCGGTCGGCCTCGATCTGCGCGTGACCGGCGGCGACGATCTCCTCGCGCTGCCGCTGGCCCTCGGCGCGCATCTCGGCGATGAGCGTGGCGCCCTGCTCCTGAGCCTCCTGGCGCAGGCGCGCGGCCTCGTGCCGGGCCTCGGCCAGCTGCGCCTTGTACTGCTCAAGGACGCTCTGGGCCTCGGTCTGCGCGGCCTCGGCCTTCTCGATACCGCCCTCGATCGCCTCGCGGCGCTGCTCCAGAACCTTGTTGATGTTCGGAAGGAGCTTCCAGGCGAGGAAGCCGAAGACGATGACGAAGGCGAGCAGGCCGATGACGAGCTCGGGGATCGGCGGGACGAGGGGATTTTCCTTCTCCTCGGCCGCCAGAATGAGCAGCTGGCTCATGTCAGTGCCTTTCGTCTAGGGGGCTGTCGCTGATCGGCTGATCAGGTGCCGTAGACGAACGGCATGACCAGGCCGATGAGGGCAAGCGCCTCACAGAAGGCGAAGCCGAGGATCTGGTTGGCACGGATCAGGCCGGCGGCCTCGGGCTGGCGGGCCAGCGCCTGGGTGCCGTTGCCGAAGATGATGCCGACGCCGACGCCGGGGCCAATGGCAGCGAGGCCGTAACCGATGGAGCCGAGCGAGCCGGAGACAGCGGCAAGGGTCTCAGTGGCAGCCATGATTCTTCCTTCTGTTTCTGATGCCGGCGGGGGTTGACCACCGGACGGCTAGGGGGTGGGGTGCGAGGCGCTCAGTGGTGCTCGGCGAGCGCGCCCTGAATGAAGCTGCAGGTCAGGAGTACGAACACATACGCCTGCAGGGCCTGGATGAACAGCTCGAAGGCCGTCATGACGATCACCATGATGAACGAGACACCCGCGTAGGCGATCCCGATGCCGTTGAGCAGGTACCAGCTGGCGATCGTGAACAGCAGCAGCAGCGTGTGGCCCGCGAACATGTTCGCGAACAGTCGCACCGCGTGCGTGAAGGGCCGGACGATCAGGTTCGAGAGGAACTCGATGAACATGGCCAGCGGGAGAACCGGGCCGAGCGACTTGTCATAGCCGGTGAAGTTCTTGAAGGCACCGACGAATCCATGGCGCTTGAAGGTCAGCGAGACCCACAGGAAGTAGACGATGGCCGCCAGGACGGCCGGGTAGGAGATGATCGCCGTCACCGGGAACTGGGCGAGCGGAATGATCGACCAGAGGTTCATCATCCAGATGAAGAAGAACAGCGAGACGACCAGCGGTACGTACTTCTCGCCTTCCTTCTTGCCGATCGTCTCGTAGACGACGCCGCGACGGATGAAGTCGTAACCCGACTCGGCCACCATCTGCAGCTTGCCGGGGACGACCTTCGGCTTACGGAAGGCGGCCAGGAAGAAGCCGACGACCACGATCGAGCCGAGCAGCGCCAGCAGCATCGTCTTGTTGAAATACAGGTTGCTGTCGCCGTCGCCCCAGAGGGGCTTGAACAGGAACGAGTGCAGGCCCGGAGCGGGGAAGCCACAGTTGGCGAAAATGTGGCAGTCGGTCTCGAAGGCGAGCACCTGCGTCGGGTCAGCACTCACCGCGGGCTCCTTCAGCGTGACGCATAGGTACGGCAACCTCGTTGTGTCGGCGCGGCGCAGGGCCGCGGTTCGGCACGGGACTGGTGTTACGGATGTGGGGGCGGCTGGGGGGCATCTCGCCTCGCGATTGAGCAGGCGTCAGCTCAGATGCCCGCGCCCGCGATGCCGCAGTTGGCACCGGACGATAGCAGCATCTCTCGTGCGCCTTTATCCCGGCCCTACCTCTCACGACGATTGTCCGGACTTCTCGGACTTCTCGGGCTCGACGTAGAGGACCTTGGCAGTCATGTGGGCACGCGCCTGGGCGGCGATCCACGCCAGGGTGCAGGCCACCAGCGTGACGGCGAAGGCCCGGGGGTTGAACAGCGTGGTGTTCTTGAAGGCGGCGACGAAGACGAAGAGCAACAGCAGCTGCGCCGTGTAGAGCATCAGCCCCATGGCCTGGAACAGGTGGGGAAACGACTTGGCGGTGCGCTGCAGGACGTAGAGGCCGATCCCCATGAAGAGGATCACCACCAGCGTCGCAACGACCGCCCCGATCGCCCCCTTGCCGCCCGCGACCACGCCGCTGACGACGGCGGCGAGCACGCCGACGGCAGCCGTGGGTACGGCGGCCTGGGCCAGGATCCGGGCGTCATTGGACGGCATGGCGGCAACTCCGCTTTCACAGGGGGGCAGGTGTCGTCATGGACGAGCGTAGTCCCGGTCGGAGGGTCGAAGACCTCACGCTGACGGACCGTCGCAGTCGGGTCCTTCGACTCTGTCCGGGGTTCTCGTGAACCGTATCACAAACTATTTGATGAGGTCTTTACCTGGTAGGTGTGCTCGCTGTCACACATGAGAGTGAACCTGCGCGTCTGAGCGAAAACCGAGCCGTTGTGTCTGGTATTGGGGGGCTTTGGTCCCCCACGACTTGGCAATGCTCTAGTCAGATTCTTACCTTGGCGGCGTCAGCGGGACGTCTCGGAGGTGCGCCGGTCCAGGAAGCGCGAACGGGCGCCGATGGCGGTCGCGCCGTTGACCGAGGGCGCGGTCGCACCGTTCACCGAGGGCCCGGTCACGCCGTTCACCGAGGCCGCTCCGGCGGTCACCGGGGAGCGGTGCTCGTCGCTCGGCTTCTCCGGCTCCTCCGACTCCTCCGGCTCGACGGAGTCCGCCGCCGGGACAGTCGCCGGCACCGGCTCCACGGCCGTCTCCACGGCCGGCTGGACGGACCCGCGGCGCCGGTAGCGGGGCGGCACGAAGGCCTGCGCCCACATCGGGGCCCGCGGCGTGAACCGCGGCAGCAGGAGCAGCCCCAGGCCGATCGCGCTGAGGAACACCACACCGAGCACGATCCACATGGACGCGGAGTTCACGGAGTAGGCCAGCGCCCCGAAGGCGATCAGGGCCGCCCAGAAGTACATGATCAGCACGGCCCTGCTGTGCGAGTGGCCGACTTCCAGCAGCCGGTGGTGCAGGTGCCCGCGGTCCGCCGCGAACGGCGACTGGCCGCGCCAGGTGCGCCGCACGATCGCCAGCACCAGGTCGGCGGCCGGCACCGCGATGATGGTCAGCGGCAGCAGCAGCGGGATGTAGACCGGCACCATCTGGTGGACGGTGTTGCGCTCGGACCCGGCGAACAGCTTCATCGCGTCCGGGTCGACCTGGCCCGTGACCGAGATCGCGCCGGCGGCCAGCACCAGGCCGATCAGCATCGACCCGGAGTCTCCCATGAAGATCCGGGCGGGATGCATGTTGTGCGGCAGGAAGCCCAGACACATGCCCATCAGGATCGCCGAGAACAGCGTCGCCGGGGCGGCGGCCTCGATGCCGTACGAGTACCAGATCCGGTAGGCGTACATGAAGAACGCCGCGGCCGCGATGCACACCATGCCGGAGGCCAGGCCGTCCAGGCCGTCGACGAAGTTCACCGCGTTGATGGTGATGACCACCAGGGCCACCGTCAGCAGGGTGCCCTGCCACGGGGTCAGCGCCACCGTGCCGACGAGCGGCACCGGCAGCCACAGGATCGTCAGACCCTGCATGACCATGACGCCCGCGGCGATCATCTGACCGCCCAGCTTGATCAGCGCGTCGATCTCGAACTTGTCGTCGAGCACACCGATCAGCCAGATCAGGGCCGCACCGGAGAGCAGCGCCCGCGGCTCGTTCGAGTTCTCGAAGACCTCGTTGAGGTTGGACATGTGGTCGGCGACCAGCAGCCCCGCGCACAGGCCGAAGAACATCGCGATCCCGCCGAGCCGCGGAGTGGGCTCCCGGTGCACGTCACGTGCCCGGATCTCCGGCATGGCCCCCGCCACGATCGCGAACTTCCGTACCGGCCCTGTCAGCAGGTAGGTCACCGCGGCCGTGATGCAGAGCGTCAGCAGGTATTCACGCACAGGCTTCCCCACATGTCTCGCTGGCCATCACAGCCCCACACCCTAGCGAGGGACGCATATGTATGGGGACTTCCGGGTAGCGACGATGGTTGCACGGGTGGCTGTGAGCCGGGCTTACAACGGGTGTA
Organism: Streptomyces sp. NPDC047061; assembly: GCF_040643955.1. Classification (NCBI taxonomy): domain Bacteria; kingdom Bacillati; phylum Actinomycetota; class Actinomycetes; order Kitasatosporales; family Streptomycetaceae; genus Streptomyces; species Streptomyces sp. NPDC047061. The sequence continues at coordinate 147,152 of NZ_JBEYVI010000011.1, read as the reverse complement.
CGACGCTGCGCCTGCCCCGTCTCACCCGGGGTACGGCGGAAATCTACCGGTGAGCTCGCGCACCTCGTCACGCGCCCTCCCCGGGTCAGTGACACCGCTCACCACGCCGGCCAGCAGCACCGCGATCCGGGCCATCTCCGACTCCCCCATGCCCTGCGTGGTCACGGCGGCGGTGCCCAGCCGCAGCCCCCGCGCGTCCCCGTGCGGCAGCGCGCAGCAGTCGAGGACGACCCCGGCGGCCGCGAGCCGTCCCCGGGCCGCCTTCCCCTCGGCCCCGAGGGGCGCCGGGTCGACGGTGATCAGATGGGTGTCCGTGCCGCCCGTGGTGACGGCCAGCCCCGCCTCCTCGAGGCCGGCCGCGAGAACCCTCGCATTGGCGACCACCTGATGGGCGTACGCGGTGAACGCCGGTGTTGCCGCCTCCCCGAACGCGACCGCCTTCGCGGCGATGGTGTGCATCTGTGCGCCGCCCTGCGTGAACGGGAACACCGCCCGGTCGAGCCGCTCGGCCAGCTCCGGGGAACCGCTCAGCAGCATCCCGCCGCGCGGCCCGCGCAGCACCTTGTGCGTCGTCGCGCACACCACGTCGGCGTACGGCACCGGGTTGGGTGCCGCTCCCCCGGCGACGAGCCCGATGGGATGGGCGGCGTCGGCGATCAGGTAGGCGCCCACCTCGTCGGCGACCTCGCGGAAGAAGACGTAGTCGATGTGCCGGGGATAGGCGATCGACCCGCACACGATCGCCTTGGGCCGATGGCTGCGTGCCAGCGCCCGCACCTGGTCGTAGTCGATGAGCCCGCTCTCCGCGTCCACCCCGTACCCCACGAAGTCGAACCAGCGGCCGGAGAAGTTGGCCGGCGAGCCGTGCGTGAGATGGCCGCCGTAGGGCAGCCCGAGGGCGAGGACGGTGTCCCCGGGCCGCAGCAGGGCGGCATACGCGGCCAGCACGGCCGACGACCCCGAATGGGACTGCACATTGGCGTGCGCGGCGCCGAACAGCGCCTTGGCCCGGTCGACGGCGAGCCGCTCGGCGACGTCCACGATCTCGCAGCCGCCGTGGTGCCGGGCGCCCGGATACCCCTCGGCGTACTTGTTGGCGAGCGGCGACCCCAGCGCGGCCAGCACGGCCGGGGAGGTGAAGTTCTCGGCGGCGATCAGCTGCAGCGACGTCGACTGCCGCGCGAGCTCTCCGAGCAGGATCTCCGCCAGCTCCGGGTCCTGCCGTCGCAGCAGATCGCCCTCGAGGAGGGCAGGGGTGACCGACATGACAGGCTCCGGGCGGTCGACGGTGACGTATGACCAATGTAGGCCCGGTATGGGGTGGTCGCGCGGTTTACGCATACGACCGTGGTTCTGGGGTTCTCGCGACCGGAGGGGTGGTTGCGGCCAGACGCGCGGCTGCGGGTGCGCGGGGGTTGCCCGCGCAGTTCCCCGCGCCCCTTACGGGGCGCTACCGCTGCCACCGCCGTGGGCAGGCGTTCCGCAGGGCGATGGGGGTCCCCCCGCTCGAGCGAAGCCGGGAGTGGGGGAGGGTGGGCACGGCCTGCAGCGCCGGGTGCCGATGTGAGAGACGTCCGGGGCCGGTTACATCCGCGCCGGAACACCTGTCAGCGCCGTGACCACCGGGTCCAGGGCCTCGTGTATCTCGTCGCCGATGGACTGGAAGAACGGCAGCGGGGCGCCGTAGGGGTCGTAGACCTCGTCCGCCTCCGCCGTGGGCGCCAGCAGCCAGCCGCGGAGGGCCGCCGCCGCACGGACCAGCGCACGCGCCCGGACGACCACGCCTTCCGACGTCGGCGGCAGGGTCGCCGGGTCGATCGCGCGGACCAGCCGGGTGAACTCCTTCAGCGTGAAGGTGCGCAGGCCCGCCGAGTGGCCCATGGAGATGACCTGGGCGCGGTGGTCACGGGTGGCGGTCAGGACCAGGTCGGCCCGGATCACGTGCTCGTCGAGCAGTTCGCGGCCCACGAAGCCGGAGGCGTCCGCCCCGAAGTCGGCGAGGACGGCCTCCGCGTTGGCCTCCATGGGCGCGCCCTCGTGGCCCCAGGTGCCCGCGCTCTCCACGACCAGCCCGCCGCCGAGGAAGGCGCCGAGCCGGTCCGTCACGAGATGGCGGGTCAGCCGCTCGGTGATCGGCGAGCGGCACACGTTGCCGGTGCTGACGTGGAGGATGCGGAAGCTGTCGCGCGGCAGCCCCACGAACGTCGTCGTGATCTCCGCCGCGCTTTCCCCGTTGCCTATGCCACGCCCCGCGTCAGGGGCTGTCAATTCGCCACCTCGAGGTCGGGTACGACCTTCCGCAGCTCCTCCGCCGAGATCGCGCCCGCGCGCAGCAGCAACGGAACTTCGCGGGTGACGTCGACGATCGACGAGGGGACGTTGCCGGGGGTCGGGCCGCCGTCGAGGTACACGGAGACGGAGTCGCCGAGCATCTCCTGCGCGGCGTCACAGGTCTCCGGGGACGGGTGGCCGGTGAGGTTGGCGGAGGAGACGGCCATCGGGCCGACCTCGGTGAGCAGCTCGATGGCGACGGGGTGCAGGGGCATGCGCACGGCGACCGTGCCCCGGGTGTCGCCCAGGTCCCACTGCAGGGACGGCTGGTGCTTGGCGACCAGGGTGAGGGCGCCCGGCCAGAACGCGTCGACCAGCTCCCAGGCCAGCTCGGAGAAGTCGGTGACGAGACCGTGGAGCGTGTTCGGGGACCCGATCAGCACGGGGGTGGGCATGTTGCGGCCCCGGCCCTTGGCGTCGAGGAGGTCGGCGACCGCCTCCGAGGTGAACGCGTCGGCGCCGATGCCGTACACCGTGTCGGTCGGCAGCACCACCAGTTCGCCCCGGCGGACGGCGGACGCGGCCTCGCGCAGACCCGTCACGCGGTCGGTCGCGTCGTTGGTGTCGTATCGCCGTGCCATGTCTAGCGGGCCTCCTCGTACACGTACATCTGGAAGGGAGTCTGCGGGGTGCTCACGGCATCGCCTTGCGGGCGGTCGCGAAGCGGGGGCGGTTGTTGAGGTCCGGGTGGTCGGCCGCGTCGGCCCAGCCCCGCTCCTCGGTGAAGATCCACGGCACCTGGCCGCCCTGGGTGTCGGCGTGCTCGATGACGACGACACCCCCGGGGCGCAGCAGCCGGTGCGCGGTGCGTTCGATGCCCCGGATCAGGTCCAGGCCGTCCTCGCCGGAGAACAGGGCCAGCTCCGGGTCGTAGTCGCGGGCCTCGGGGGCGACGTACTCCCACTCGGTGAGCGGGATGTACGGAGGGTTGGAGATGACCAGGTCGACATGGCCGTCGAGGTCGTGGAAGGCGTCCAGGGCGTTTCCCTGGCGCAGGTCGACCCTGGAGTCCGCCATGTTCTTGCGGGTCCACCGGAGCGCCTCCTCGGACAGCTCCACGGCGTGCACGCGCGAGCGCGGTACCTCCTGGGCGAGGGCGAGCGCGATCGCGCCGGAACCGGTGCACAGGTCGACGATGCGGGGCTCGACCACGTCCATCGCGCGCACCGCGTCTATGGCCCAGCCGACCACCGACTCGGTCTCCGGCCGCGGCACGAACACTCCCGGCCCCACCTGGAGTTCGAGGTACCGGAAATACGCCCGCCCGGTGATGTGCTGGAGCGGCTCGCGCTGCTCCCGGCGGGCGATGACCTCCCAGTAGCGGGCGTCGAAGTCCGAGTCCTTGACGGAGTGCAGCGCGCCCCGCTTCACGCCGTGCACGAACGCGGCGAGCTCCTCCGCGTCGGTGCGCGGCGAGGGCACGCCGGCGTCGGCCAGCCGCTGGGTGGCCTGTGCCACCTCCGCGAGCAGCAGGTTCACGCTGGTCCTCCGTGTCGTAACTCGTGCGTGCGTACGGCCTTACGCGGCCGCGAGCTTGGCGGCCGAGTCCGCGTCGACGCAGGCCTGGATCACCGCGTCGAGGTCGCCGTCCAGGACCTGGTCCAGGTTGTACGCCTTGAAGCCCACGCGGTGGTCCGAGAGGCGATTCTCCGGGAAGTTGTACGTGCGGATCTTCTCGGAGCGGTCGACGGTGCGGACCTGGCTGCGGCGGGCGTCGGCGGCTTCCTTCTCCGCCTCCTCCTGCGCCGCGGCGAGCAGCCTGGAGCGCAGGATACGCAAGGCCTGCTCCTTGTTCTGCAGCTGGCTCTTCTCGTTCTGGCAGGAGGCGACGACTCCGGTGGGGATGTGCGTGATGCGCACGGCGGAGTCGGTGGTGTTGACGGACTGCCCGCCGGGCCCGGAGGAGCGGTAGACGTCGATCCGGAGGTCGTTCGGGTTGATCTCGACGTCGACCTCCTCGGCCTCCGGCGTGACAAGGACACCGGCCGCAGAAGTATGGATCCGGCCCTGCGACTCGGTCGCGGGGACACGCTGCACGCGGTGCACACCGCCCTCGTACTTCAGCCGCGCCCAGACGCCCTGGCCGGGTTCGGTCGCGCCGTTGCCGCCCTTGGTCTTCACGGCGACCTGGACGTCCTTGTAGCCGCCGAGCTCGGACTCGGTGGAGTCGATGATCTCGGTCTTCCAGCCGACGCGCTCGGCGTAGCGGAGGTACATGCGCAGCAGATCACCGGCGAACAGGGCGGACTCGTCGCCGCCCGCCCCCGCCTTGATCTCCAGGATGACGTCCTTGTCGTCGGACGGGTCCCTGGGGACGAGCAGCAGGCGCAGCTTCTCGGTGAGCTCGTCGCGCTGCTTGTCCAGCTCCTTGACCTCGGCGGCGAAGTCGGGGTCGTCGGCGGCCAGTTCACGCGCGGTCTCGATGTCGTCGCCGGTCTGCTTCCAGGAGCGGAACGTGGCGACGATCGGGGTGAGCTCGGCGTAGCGCTTGTTCAGCTTGCGCGCGTTGGCCTGGTCGGCGTGGACCGACGGGTCGGCGAGCTTCTTCTCCAGGTCGGCGTGCTCGACGACGAGTTCCTCGACGGCCTCGAACATTTTTGGCTCCTGATACTGCTACTGCGTACGGAAGGGAAGGCGGGCGACCAAAAACGCCGGTCCCGGGCACGCCCTCGTCGGGGCGTGGCCGTGGACCGGCGAAATGGGGCTCGCTACTTCTTGGAGCCGGCGGCAGCCTTGCCGAAGCGGGCCTCGAAGCGGGCCACACGGCCACCGGTGTCGAGGATCTTCTGCTTGCCCGTGTAGAACGGGTGGCACTCGGAGCAGACCTCGGCACGGATGGTGCCGCTGGTGATCGTGCTACGGGTGGTGAACGACGCGCCACAGGTGCAGCTGACCTGCGTCTCGACGTACTCGGGGTGGATGTCGCGCTTCAAGGTGTCTCCTAGATTTCGGGAGGGCACCGGGTCGCCTTCGCGGGCTTGCGGGGCGTGAACCGGGGCCGACGTACCAGTCTGCCAGGACTGACCGCATACCCCAAAACCGGGGGCTTCGGTGATCTATTCCCTGCGGGCGCGCGGGGGTCGAGCGCGCAGTTCCCCGCGCCCCTTTACAGGGGCGTCAACCTGAGCGCCCCTTCAGGGGCGCGGGGAACTGCGCGCCAAGCCCCCACCGAGCCGCACCTTCACAACGACGTCACGACGCCCTTGGCCTGCCCCGTCGCCGTCCCCTTCGTGGCGGACGCCGGGATCGGCGCGTCGTTCTTCAGGGCCTTCCAGACCAGCTTGGCCTTCGCCTCGGCCACGATCACCCGGTTCGGGTTCGCCGGGTCGTACTCGACCGGCATCGTCACCATGTGCATGTTCTTGGAGCTGATGGACTTCAGGCCGTTCGCGAAGCCGATCAGCGAGTTCACCGAGCCGATGCCGGAGTCGGTGGTGACCGTCTTCGTCGCGGTGTCGGCCAGGTCGTACAGCTTCTTGGGGCTGGTGAACACGCCCACCTGCTTGACCTGCTCGATGAGGGCCTTGACGAACGCCTGCTGGAGCTGGATGCGGCCCAGGTCGGAGCCGTCGCCGACGCCGTGCCGGGTGCGGACCAGGCCGAGGGCCTGCTTGCCGTTCAGCGTGTGCGTGCCGGCCTTGAGGTCGAGGTGGCTCTCCCGGTCGTCGATCGCCTTGGTGGTGGTGACCTCGACCCCGCCGAGCTCGTCGACGAGCTTCTGGAAGCCCGAGAAGTCGACCTCCAGGTAGTGGTCCATGCGGATGCCGGTGATCGACTCGACGGTCTTGACCGCACAGGCCGCGCCGCCCGTGGAGTACGCGGAGTTGAACATCACGCCGGTCGCGGCGGAGTGGGTGGTGCCCTGCGCGTCGGTGCAGGAGGGGCGGTCGATCAGGGTGTCCCGGGGGACGGAGACCACGGCGGCCTTCTTGTGGCCCTTGTAGACGTGGATGATCATCGCCGTGTCGGACCGGGCGCTGCCGTCGTCCACGCCGCCGCCGAGCTTCTTGTTGGAGCCGGAGCGCGAGTCGGAGCCGAGGACCAGGATGTTCTCGGAGCCGTTGTCGACCTTGGTGGGCCGGTCGGTGCCGAGCGCCTGGTTGATGTCGACGGTCTTGAGGTTGCCGTTGAGCTTGAAGTACAGGTAGCCGACACCGGTGCCGCCGAGGACGAGGATGCCGGCCGCCGTCCAGGCCGTGACGAGCAGCGCCCTGCGGCCCTTGCCGGGGGCCTTGCGGCGGCGGCCCCGGCTGCGGCGGCCCGGGCCCTTCGTACCGGCCTCGGGTATGCCCGGCTCCGGCGTGCTCTCGGCGGACATGGGCTCCTCTGTTCTCGTACGACTGCTCGGTTACCCCCTGCTTTCAGGGTCAGGTCCGGCGTACCGGGATCATCGGCACGTATCAGGACCATCGTCGCTCCGCCTGGTCAGACGGCGAAACTCGGGAAAGGGTTGCACAACGCAGTGTGCCCACCGCGTGGAGCGATGGGCACACTGAGTGACCGGACATCATCGGGTAAGTAGGGCGAACCCCCGCTCACCAGGTATGTCAGCCGAAGATGTCGTACTGCTGGAAACCGGTACCGAGCGACTTCCTTGTGCCGAAGATCTCACTGGTCGCCTTGCCGGTGCCCGGGTAGAGGTACAGCGTGCCGCCGGTCGTCCGGGCCAGCAGGTCGGCCTTGCCGTCGCCGGTCAGGTCGCCGACCGCGGCGAGGGTGTTGAAGCCGGTCCAGGCGGAACGGACCTTCACCCGGGCCGAGAAGAGGCCGGTGCCGGACTTGCCGGTGCCCTTGTAGAGGTACAGGTCGCCGCCACTGCTCTTGCGGGCCAGCAGGTCGGCCTTGCCGTCGCCGTTGAAGTCCCCGACACCGCGCAGCTGGTTGTACTGGCTCCAGCCGGTCCCGATCTTGACGCGGGCGGCGAAGGTGCCGTTGCCCTTGCCCGGGTACAGCCACAGCACACCGCTGGAGTCCTCGGACAGCACGTCGGGCAGGTAGTCACCGGTGAGGTCACCGGGGATGACGATCGCCTTGCGGGTCTTCCAGCCGGAGAAGATCTTCGTCGTGGTCCAGGCACCGTCGCTCTGGTCGCTGTTCAGCACGAAGTGGTACCAGTAGACGTCACCGGAGGAGGCCACCCGGTAGACGAAGTCCTGGAAGCCGTCCCGGTCGAGGTCGGCCTGCAGGACGGTGTTGACGCCACTCCAGTCGCCCACGGAGGTGCGGGAGGCGAGCGAGGTGCCCTTGGAGTCCAGCTCGTACCCGACCTTGGTCGACGACTTGCGGGCGAACAGGTCGGCCTTGCCGTCGGTGTAGCTCAGGTTGCTGTCGGCGATCTGCGCGTAGGCGGCACCGACGTAGGTGCTGACCTTCGTGAAGACGCTGTAGGCGCCCTTGGCGACACAGTTCTCGACGCCCCAGGAGACCACGCCGACGATCCGGCCGCCGACGACCAGCGGGCCGCCGGAGTCGCCGTTGCAGGCCGAGGTGGTGCCGGTGTCGGAACCGGTGGCGGCCTTGCCGGCGCAGACCATGTGGCCCTTGACGTAGTCGCTGCCGTAGCCGCCCGTGCAGGTGGTGTCGGACTGGATGGGCAGCGTGGCCGTCTTCAGGGTCTCGGAGATGTCGTCCGAGGTGGAGCTGGTGCGGCCCCAGCCGTAGACCTTGGCGCTGGTGTTCGCCTTGTAGGAGGCCGTGTCGGTGTTCGTCGTCAGCCGGATCGGCGTGGCCTTGACCGGGGCGGCCAGGGTGAGCACGGCGACGTCGTTGTTGGGGACGCCCCTGCTCGACACGGTGTACGACGGGTGGTTCCACTGGCGCAGGACGGCGGAGACGGTGCCGCCGTGCAGGTTGTCACTGCCGTCGCTGTTGGTGGTGGGCAGCGAGGCGGTGCCCGTGATGACCACGGACTCGGTGGTGCTCCACTTGAAGGCCTTGACGCAGTGTGCGGCAGTGAGGATCTTCGTGGGCGAGATGACCGAGCCGCCACAGAAGAAGCCGACGTCGTCGCTGGTGCTGGTGGTGTTCTTGTCGTCGAAGTACCAGAGCTGGGCCATCCAGGGCGCCGAGGCGATGGTGGTCGTACCGCCACCGATGATCTTCGGCGAGACGGCGGAGCCGCTGCTCGACGCCTTCGTCGTGGTGGTGGTGCCGTTGACGGCGGCGACGGCGTCGGCGGCGCGCTGAGCCAGTGCGGCCTGCGACGGTGTGCTTGCGACCGGCTTGGCCGTCGGCGTCGGCAGAGTGGCAGCGCTGGCGGAGGTAGAGATCAGTGCCGCCGTGACGGCGGCGGCGATGCCGGCCGCGGCCACGGGCAGCGCGAAACGTATCCGGCGTCTGTGGCGACCGCTCCCGGACATGGGTGTACCCACCTAAGTCCCCCCTCGGGATCAGGAGTTCCTGAATCGGCCACTTGGCCGAAGGGCGCGATCGTACATCGGAGAGGGAAACGCGAAGCACCGCCCCCCGCAGGACGCAGGGAGCGGCGCTTCGCCCGGTTCCGGGAGGGTGGTGACCGGTCGTGCGGTGCCTCCGGTCAGGTTCGCCCACGGCATCGCGTAGCGGGAGCCGTGGGCGCCGGGACCGAAGGGCATACCGGTGTACAGCAACTGCCCTGGATCAGCGTCCGGTTGACGTTGCCGCGACCGACCCCTTTACCTCGGCAAAGCAGCGGCAAAAGGAGCCGGATTGTTCTGACCGGAATCAATGTTCTGGGCGTGACAGCGCAAAAAGGCCGCCCCCTGCGGCTTGCAGGGGGCGGCCTTTTTCTTTGTTCTACGACTTCGCTCAGTCGCCGTTGCCCGGCGTCGGCGTCGTCTTCTGGATCTGCATCAGGAACTCGATGTTCGACTTCGTCTGCTTCATCTTGTCGAGCAGCAGCTCGATCGCCTGCTGCTGGTCGAGCGCGTGCAGCACCCGGCGCAGCTTCCAGACGACCGCCAGCTCCTCGCTGCCGAGCAGGATCTCCTCCTTACGGGTGCCGGACGCGTCCACGTCCACCGCCGGGAAGATGCGCTTGTCGGCGAGCTTCCGGTCGAGCTTGAGCTCCATGTTGCCGGTGCCCTTGAACTCCTCGAAGATCACCTCGTCCATGCGGGACCCGGTGTCCACCAGGGCGGTGGCGAGGATGGTCAGCGAGCCGCCGTCCTCGATGTTGCGGGCCGCACCGAAGAAGCGCTTCGGCGGGTACAGGGCGGTCGAGTCGACACCACCGGACAGGATGCGGCCGGAGGCCGGCGCCGCCAGGTTGTACGCACGGCCCAGACGCGTGATCGAGTCGAGCAGCACGACGACGTCGTGGCCCAGCTCCACCAGGCGCTTGGCGCGCTCGATCGCCAGCTCGGCGACCGTGGTGTGGTCCTCGGCCGGGCGGTCGAAGGTCGAGGAGATGACCTCGCCCTTGACCGACCGCTGCATGTCGGTGACCTCTTCCGGACGCTCGTCGACCAGGACGACCATCAGGTGGCACTCGGGGTTGTTGTGCGTGATCGCGTTGGCGATCGCCTGCATGATCATGGTCTTGCCGGTCTTCGGCGGGGCCACGATCAGACCGCGCTGGCCCTTACCGATCGGCGACACGAGGTCGATGATGCGGGTGGTCAGCACGCCCGGGTCCGTCTCCAGGCGGAGGCGGTCCTGCGGGTAGAGCGGGGTCAGCTTGTTGAACTCCGGGCGACCGCGGCCGTGTTCGGGCGCCATGCCGTTGACGGAGTCGAGGCGGACCAGCGCGTTGAACTTCTCGCGGCGCTCGCCCTCCTTCGGCTGCCGGACCGCGCCGGTGACGTGGTCGCCCTTGCGCAGGCCGTTCTTGCGGACCTGGGCGAGGGAGACGTACACGTCGTTCGGACCGGGCAGGTAGCCGGAGGTCCGGATGAACGCGTAGTTGTCGAGGATGTCGAGGATGCCCGCGACGGGGATCAGGACGTCGTCGTCGGCGAGCTGCGGCTCGGAGCCGCCGATCTCGTCACGGCCACGACGGCCACGGCGGTCCCGGTAACGGCCGCGCCGGCCACGGCGGTCACCGAACTCGTCGTCGTCCTGCGGACCGGCGTTGCGGTCCTGACGGCCGCCGCCCTGCTGCTGCGGCTGCTGCTGCTGGCGGTCCTGCCGGTCCTGGCGGTCCTGACGACCGCCCTGGCCGCCCTGGCCGCCGCCCTGCTGCTCGTCGCCCTTGTTGCGCCGGTCGCGGCCGCGGTCACGGCGGTCGCGGCGGCCACGGCCGTCGTCACCGGCGTCGGCCCTGGCCTCGCCCTGCTGCTGGGGCTGCGCGGGCGTCTCGGCCTTCGGCTCGGTCCTCGCCTCGGCGGCGATGGTCTCGGCGCCGGTGGCGGTGGGGCTGCCGGCCTCGGCAGTGGCCCGGCGACGGCGGCGCTCGGTCGGGGCGTCGTCCCCGCCGCGCTCGGCCTCGCCCGTGCGGGAGGTACCGCCGGCCGGCTGGCCGGGGATCTCGATCTGCTGCTGGGCCACGGCCTTCTCGGCGGGGGCCTCGGCGGCCTGCTCCGCCTTCTTCTCGGCGGCCTCCTCGCCCGTACGGGCCTTGGAGGTGGCCCGGCGCTTCGGCTTGGTCTCGGTGGCGGTCTCGGCCTTGGCGGGGGCTGCCCCACCGGCCTGCGCCTCCTTGATGACCTCGATCAGCTGGCTCTTGCGCATACGCGCGGTGCCCCTGATGCCGAGGCCGGATGCGACCTGCTGAAGCTCGGCCAGCACCATGCCCTCGAGGCCGGTACCGCGGCGCCGCCGGGAGCCGGCACCGGTGGCAGGCGCGGAGGCGTCCGTGGCGGGCGCGGCAGCGGTCTCCTCGACACGTGCGCCCATCAGATCGGTGGTGTCGCTCACGAAGGGTCCTTCCCTGGAGCGGACGTCGGCCTGTCTGGCTCGGCGACCGGTTGTGCTGTCCGGCTTCGGTCCTTGCTGTGTGGACCGTGCCGGGGCGGTGGTCCGCCTAAGCGGCGGAGAGAACTTCTGATGACGGCGCTTCCTCAACCGGTGGCACCCGGTGTCACGAGGCGTGGTAGCACCAATTCCGGAGCGGCCCAGCGGCCCTCTCAGTGCCCGGGTACGGCGTACTGCCCAGGTACGTCATACAGAACGCTGAGTGGCTTGGGAGACTCCCGGAAGAATGTCCGTCCCCGACGGGGACACGATGCACCTCGCCATGGTGGGGTCGGGTGCAGACTTGAGGTTAACACTACCGGATCCAACAAACATTCCCCCTCTCCAAATCCGGCAATCGTGCGCGTCACATGTCGCTGGAAGTGTCATTGGCGGGTGCGAGCGGAAGCACACTCGCACCCTGGACATCGAGGTTGAGCCGGTTGGCGGCCCAGCCCGGACCCGCCAGGGCCTGCACTTTGTCGGCACTGCCGACGTCGGCGAGCGCCATCACGGTGGGTCCCGCGCCCGAGATCACGGCGGGGATGCCGTCGGCGCGCAGCCGCTCCACCAGGGCGGCGCTCTCCGGCATGGCGGGGGCGCGGTACTCCTGGTGCAGACGGTCCTCGGTGGCGGGCAGCAGCAGCTCGGGGCGCCGGGTGAGGGCCTCGACGAGCAGCGCGGCACGGCCCGCGTTGGCGGCGGCGTCGACGTGCGGCACGGTGCGCGGGAGCAGCCCGCGCGCGGTCTCGGTGAGAACCGGCTTCCCGGGCACGAAAACCACCGGAACGATGGAATCGTTGGGCTCCATCCTGATCGCCCGGGCGGCGCCGGCCTCCATCCAGGAGAGGGTGAAGCCGCCGAGGAGGCAGGCCGCCACGTTGTCGGGGTGGCCCTCGATCTCGGTCGCGAGCTCCAGCAGGGCCGCGTCGTCGAGTCTGCCCTCGCCGCCTATGGTCACGGCCCGTGCGGCCACGATGCCGGCGCAGATGGCGGCGGAGGAGGAGCCGAGGCCGCGGCCGTGCGGGATGCGGTTGGCGCACACGATCTCCAGGCCGCGGGGCTGTCCGCCCAGCAGGTCGAAGGCGGTGCGCAGGGAGCGGACGAGGAGGTGGCTCTCGTCACGCGGCAGCGTCTCGCTGCCCTCCCCCGCGATGTCGATGTGCAGCCCTGAGTCGGCCACCCGGACGACGACGTCGTCGTAGAGCCCCAGCGCGAGGCCCAGGGCGTCGAAGCCCGGGCCGAGGTTGGCGCTGGTGGCGGGGACGCGCACCCGGACGGCGGCGGCGCGGAACGCTGGACCGGCCATCGCTCGATGACTCTCCTTGAGCTGCGTGATGGTCGAATGACATTCGATAGGTACGTGAGGGACCCTCGGGCCGTGGAGACGGCGCGGCACCGCGCCATATGCGGAGGCATATGCAGCGGGCGGGTTCGGTACAGCCTATCGAAGGAAGGTTCTGTGGCGACATAGGGCGCACAGGAGGCGCACGATGCGTGTCGTAAGCCCCCTGTGCCCCCTCCTTAGGGAGTTCCCTGTGCAAGACGCCACAGGTTGCCCGCCGGTTGCCCGGCGAGGCCTCCACTAGACCTCCAGGCGAGGCCTCCAGGCGGGACCTCTATGCGAGGCCGAGGCGCTCCGCCGCGGCGGCCGCGTCGACCGGCACGGTGACCGGCTGCGGGGCGCCGGCAATGGCCCAGTCGGGGTCCTTCAGGCCGTTGCCGGTGACCGTGCAGACGATGCGCTGGCCGGGGTCGACCTTGCCCTGCTCGGCCGCCTTCAGCAGACCGGCCACCGACGCGGCCGAGGCGGGCTCCACGAAGACACCCTCCTGCGCGGCCAACAGCCGGTAGGCGCGCAGGATCTCACGGTCCGTCACCTCGTCGATGAAGCCGCCGGACTCGTCCCGGGCCGCGAGCGCGAACTGCCAGGAGGCGGGGTTGCCGATCCGGATCGCGGTGGCGATGGTCGAGGGGTCCTTGACGATCTCGCCGCGCACGATCGGGGCACTGCCGGAGGCCTGGAAGCCCCACATCCGGGGCGTCCCGGTGGAGATGCCGTCGGCGGCGTACTCCTTGTACCCCTTCCAGTACGCGGTGATGTTGCCCGCGTTGCCGACCGGCAGGACGTGGATGTCGGGCGCGTCGCCGAGCATGTCCACGATCTCGAAGGAGGCCGTCTTCTGGCCCTCGATGCGCACCGGGTTGACCGAATTGACCAGCGCCACCGGGTAGTTCTCGCTCAGCTTGCGGGCGAGGGTGAGGCAGTCGTCGAAGTTGCCGTCGACCTGGAGGATCTTCGCGCCGTGCACGAGGGCCTGGCCCATCTTGCCGAGCGCGATCTTGCCCCGCGGCACGAGCACGGCGGAGACCATCCCGGCGCGCACGGCGTACGCGGCGGCGGAGGCGGAGGTGTTGCCGGTGGAGGCGCAGATGACCGCCTGCGCGCCCTCCTCCTTGGCCTTGCTGATGGCCATGGTCATCCCGCGGTCCTTGAAGGACCCGGTCGGGTTCGCGCCCTCCACCTTGAGGTGGACCTCGCAGCCCGTGCGCTCGGAGAGCACCTGCGCGGGCACGAGGGGCGTGCCGCCCTCGCGGAGCGTCACGACCGGCGTGGTGTCGGACACCGGGAGTCGGTCCCGGTACTCCTCGATGATTCCGCGCCACTGGTGGGTCATTGCTGGTTACTCTCCTTCAACCCGCATGATGCTGGCGACACCCCGCACGGTGTCGAGCTTGCGCAGCGCCTCGACGGTCCCGGACAGGGAGGCGTCGGAGGCCCGATGGGTGACGACGACGAGGGAGGCCTCGCCGTCCTTGCCCGTCTGCCGCACCGTATCGATGGAAACCCCGTGCTCGGCGAACACGGTGGCGACCTGGGCGAGAACACCCGGTTTGTCGGCGACGTCGAGGCTGATGTGGTAGCGCGTGACGACGTCGCCCATCGGCGACACGGGCAGGGCGGCGTACGCCGACTCGCCGGGCCCCGTTGCCCCGCTGAGCCGGTTGCGGCAGACGGCGACCAGGTCGCCGAGGACCGCGGAGGCGGTCGGGGCGCCACCGGCGCCGGGACCGTAGAACATCAGCTGCCCGCTCGCGTCGGACTCCACGAAGACGGCGTTGTACGCGCCGCGCACGGAGGCGAGCGGGTGGGTCAGCGGAATCATGGCGGGGTGCACGCGGGCCGTCACCGAGCCGCCGTCCTCGGCGCGCTCGCAGATGGCGAGCAGCTTGATGGTGCAGCCCATGTTCTTGGCGGAGGCGAAGTCCGCCGCGGTGACCTCGGTCATTCCCTCGCGGTAGACGTCGTCGAGGCGGACCCGCGAGTGGAAGGCGATCCCGGCGAGGATCGCGGCCTTGGCGGCGGCGTCGAAGCCCTCCACGTCGGCGGTCGGGTCGGCTTCCGCGTATCCGAGCGCGGTGGCCTCGTCGAGGGCCTCCTGGTACCCGGCCCCGGTCGAGTCCATCTTGTCGAGGATGAAGTTGGTCGTCCCGTTGACGATCCCGAGCACCCGGTTGACCTTGTCGCCGGCGAGGGACTCGCGCAGCGGCCGGATCAGCGGGATGGCGCCCGCGACGGCGGCCTCGTAGTAGAGGTCCTTGCCATGCTGCTCGGCGACGGCGTGCAGGGCGGCCCCGTCCTGGGCGAGCAGCGCCTTGTTGGCCGAGACGACCGACGCGCCGTGCTCGAAGGCGGTGGTGATGAGCGTACGGGCGGGCTCGATACCCCCGATGACCTCCACCACCACGTCGATGTCGCCGCGTTTGACGAGGGCGGTGGCGTCGGTGGTGACCAGGCTCGGGTCGATGCCCTCACGGACCCTGGAGGGCCGTCGTACGGCGACACCGGCCAGCTCGATCGGAGCGCCGATCCGCTGGGCGAGGTCGTCGGCGTGCGTCGTCATGATGCGCGCCACCTCTGAGCCGACAACCCCACAGCCCAGCAGCGCCACCTTCAGCGGACGCGTACGCATCATCCGACCTCGTTTCCTCATACCGTCTACGGTTGCACCAGTCTCACTCACCGGACGGGAGTTTCTACCCTTCGTCCGGATCGTGAGACATCTATTTCATTCTGTGAGGATGGCAGACAGGAGATCTTCCATCCGTGTCATCCGACGTCGAGACGGAGCAGGTCCTCCTCCGTCTCCCGCCGGACGATCACCCGGGCCGCGCCGTCCCGCACCGCGACGACGGGCGGCCGCAGCACGTGGTTGTAGTTGCTGGCCATGGAACGGCAGTAGGCGCCGGTGGCCGGTACGGCGATGAGGTCACCGGGTGCCAGGTCGCCCGGCAGGAACGCGTCCTTCACCACGATGTCCCCGCTCTCGCAGTGCTTGCCGACGACCCGGGCGAGCATCGGCTCGGCCGCACTGGTCCGCGACACCAGAGCGACGCTGTACTCGGCGTCGTACAGCGCGGTGCGGATGTTGTCCGACATGCCCCCGTCGACCGAGACATACGTCCGCAGCCCGTCGAGGGGCTTGATGGTGCCGACCTCGTAGAGCGTGAAGGCGGTCGGCCCGACGATGGCCCGGCCGGGCTCCACGGAGATCCGCGGCGTCCGCAGCCTGGCGGACTCGCACTCCCGCGTCACGATCTCGGTGAGCGCCTTGGCGATCTCGTGCGGCTCGCGCGGGTCGTCGTCGCTCGTGTAGGCGATCCCGAGCCCGCCCCCCAGGTCGATCTCGGGCAGCTCGACCCCGTGCTCGTCCCGGATGTCCTTCAGCAGCCCCACGACCCGGTGCGCGGCGACCTCGAACCCGGACATGTCGAAGATCTGCGACCCGATGTGCGAGTGGATGCCGATGAGCTCCAGCCCGTCCAGCTGCAGCGCCCGCCGCACGGCCTCCGCGGCCTGCCCCCCGGCCAGCGGAATCCCGAACTTCTGGTCTTCATGAGCCGTGGCAATGAACTCGTGCGTATGCGCCTCGACACCCACGGTGATACGAATCTGCACCCGCTGCCGCGTACCGAGCTCCTGCGCGATGTGTGCGACCCGCACGATCTCCTGGAACGAGTCGAGCACGATCCGTCCCACGCCGGCCTCGACGGCCCTGCGGATCTCCGCCTCGGACTTGTTGTTGCCGTGGAAGGCGATGCGGTCGGCGGGCATACCGGCGGACAGGGCGGTGGCCAGCTCGCCACCTGAACACACGTCCAGATTGAGCCCTTCCTCGTGCAGCCAGCGCACGACGGCCCGCGACAGGAACGCCTTCCCGGCGTAGAACACGTCGGCGTCCGGCCCGAAGGCGGTGCGCCAGGCGCGCGCCCGGGCCCGGAAGTCGGCCTCGTCGAGGACGTAGGCGGGGGTGCCGAACTCCTCGGCGAGGGTCTTCACGTCGACCCCGCCGACGGAGACGACCCCGTCGGCGTCACGGCTGACGGTCTGGGCCCACACCTTGGGGTCGAGGGCGTTGAGGTCGGTGGGCGGAGCGGCGTAGTGGCCCTCGGGCAGGACATCGGCGTGCCGGGGTCCGGCGGGGTGTGCGGAACGGCTCATTGCTCTTCTGGCGCTCTCTTCAGAGGTGATCGGGTGCGTCGATGCCGAGCAGGGACAGGCCGCCGGCCAGCACCGTCCCGGCGGCTTCGGCGAGGGCGAGCCGGGCACGGTGGGCGACCGAGGGTTTCTCCTCGCCACGGGGCAGCACGGTCGGCAGGAACGGCAGGACGGCGTCGGCGACGGTGACGAGATGCCGGGCGAGCCGGTCGGGGGCGCGATGGGTGGCCGCGCCGGTCAGAATGCGGGGGTAGTCGGCGAGGGCGGTGACAAGCCCAGCCGGGGCGTCGGGAACGTCGCCGACCACGGCACCGAACCCCAGCCGCCCCGCCCCCCGCCCGACGGCCCGCACCCGGGCGTGCGCGTACCGCACCCGGAACAGCGGATTGCTCTCCCGCTGCACGAGATGGTCGGCGGTGATCCTCGGCCGGTCGTGCGCCGCCGGATGCAGCAGCGCCCACTGGGCGGCGTCGGCCCCGAGCGGGGCGGGGTCCTCGGGCGCCGGCACGGGCCGCAGGCTGACGGGCTCCCCGTGCTCGACCTCACCGCGCCCGCCCTGCGTCGCGACGATTCTCACCACCGCGTCGGCGACGACCTCGGCCCGGACGTCGTACGGCACCCGCAGCGCGACCACCTGCCCGGCGAGGACGTCACCGTGGCCGTACGCACCCCCGAGCCCGCGGATCTCCGCCACGAGGGTGGCCGTCGGCGAGGTCGCGGAACTGAGGGAGATGTTGAGAAACCCCGGCCCGCTGACGACGACGTCCTCGACGCCGGCGCACTCCACGAGACGGGGCACCAGGATCTCGGCGACCCGCAGCGGCGGCTGTCCGGCGGGCCGGGCGAGCTGCAACGCGATGTTGGTGGCGTAGTCCCCGCATCCGCCGGGCCCCGGCGGCGTCACCACGACCCGCTCCGGCAGCTCCGGCACGGCGACCCTGAGCTCCCCGTCGTCCACAGCACGACGCACCGCGCGCAGCACGGTACGGGAGAGCTCGACGGGGGTCACGGGACAAGCGTAGGGGAGGAGGGGGGTGGGTAGGCGAGTTGGTCGGGGTCGGGGTCCGGGATGTGGACGGGTGGGTCATCCCGCCCGCGAGGATCTCGGACCGTCACCGCGTCCGCCGGGATCACCGACAGGCGGCCGAGCGGATCCCGGGAACATCCGCGGATCCGCCGGTGTCACGGATAGGCGGGGTTGCCCCCGGCGCGCTCCCCCGAGAAGTGGACCTCGTCGCCCACGCCCTCCGCCTCCCCCGCCCCGCTCCCGCCGGCACGCCGCCGCTCGATCAACTCCCGCACCATCTGCACGAGTTCAGCAGGCTCGAAGGGCTTGGCGAGAAACGCGTCGACGCCGACGTCAAGACCGGTCTCGACCTCGTACTGCGTACAGGCACTGACGATGGCGAGCGGCAGATCATGAGTCCGGGGGTCGGCACGGAGCTGGGCGGCGGTCCGCAGCCCGTCGAGCCGGGGCATGACGACATCAAGGGTGATCACATCGGGCCGCACCCGATGAACGACATCCAGACACTCGGCACCGTCGGCCGCGGTCACGACCTCGATACCCTCCAGTTCGAGATTGACCCTGATCAGCTGCCGGATGACCTTGTTGTCGTCCACAACAAGCACCCGCCCCGACGCCCCTGGCACAACTCGAGAGTAGGTCCGGACCGGCCACCGCGTCCGCGTTTTCCCGACTTCCGCCCCGTGCGGGGGAGCACCCCCGGAAACCCGTTCCTGATCACCCCGACCGAGCTGGTAGTGTTCTACCCGTCGCCGCGAGCAACAGCTCAACGCCAGACGCCCCCGTAGCTCAGGGGATAGAGCAACGGCCTCCGGAGCCGTGTGCGCAGGTTCGAATCCTGCCGGGGGCACTCCGGGAAAAGCTCCTGACCTGCAGAAATACAGGTTGGGAGCTTTTGCGTTCTCGTCAAAACGCACACGGTCTTTTGACCGTTGCTCCTTTCGGTGCACACACCGCTCCACATGCTGTGGATAACCCCTTCCATTGACGGATCTCTGCAGGTCAAAGGCGCACGACCGAGCGTTGGATCGCGCCGCTCACCAGCAAATGCCGTCCGCTCCGCATCGCGGAAGCCCAAGCGCTGGCGTCCGGGCAAAATGACCCGTGACCTGCCTCGATGTGACTGAAAGTACCCGAAAACGCACACGGTCTGGTGGGTCGTTGCCGTGACCCTTCGGCGCAGGGGTACAACGCGGAGTACCTACTCGTCAGGGCTACCTGCTCGTGCCTCCCGAGATCCACTCCATCAGATCTGAGGCGGCGACCTCGCCCTCGTCTTCCAGGCCACATGCTGATGAAAGACGATCTTCAGAGGCCTCAGCCGCGGCCGAAGGGGTCTTCGTGGATGCCGGCCAGCCCGTCGCCCTCGTCATCGGGCAGGCCGACGGTCACCACTCACGAGGCGCGTACTGGCTGGACGCAGGCACCTCAAGCAGGCCCTGTTCTGCGAAGACCGCTGTTCCCGTCCCGCCACGGGTTGGCCAAACCAGCTCGCCTCGGCAATGCCTCACGGCGCTGTGACCCGCCGGGGCCTTCTCGATGGGGTGCGGAGGAGGCCCGCCAGAACGCGTCAGCCACCGCACTGAAATCGGGGTGAGTCGGGCGGTAGTTGTGTGACATGGTCAGGTACATGAAGAGGATCACGAAAGCGTCGCTCGTCACCCTCTCGGCCGCCATCGTGGCCTTGGGGCAGACGGGAGCCGCACACGCCGTTGCCCCCCACTGGAACAAGACCAAGAAGTGCCACCAGAAGGACCTGGACGGGCGGAACGTACCCACCCGTCTCGGCAACAGCGAACTGGGCTGGGCGCACTTCTCCAGCAACCACAACATCCGCACCTGCCGCATCGTCAACGCTCCCCTGAACGGCAAGGCGGACAAGAACGACGGCAAGGGGGGCCTGGAATACTGGGGTTACGCCTTCGACGGTACGCACCCCCAGGTGAAGATCATCGTCAAGGCGCAGGTCACCCGCCGTACGCAGGACGATCGGTACGACGCCGGAAGCGGACAGATGATCGGCGTCATCACCGCCTACTGCAAGGGCATGAGGAAGTGCCCCAACTGGATGAACCAGTCCGCCGCCAAGTTCAAGCGCTGAACAGGGAGACACCCGCAATGACGCCGTGGGAAGTGGCCGTGGCACAAGCCGACGTGACCGGCCACCTGATCCTCTACACGCAGGCACCGATCGTGAAGAAGATGCGCGTCCGCGGCGTCCTCCCGAGTCCCGGCGGGACGCCGGCCGTGCGGATCGCGCTCGGCCGGCGGAAGGCAACCGTCACCGATCTCCTCACCATCTACGAGATCCCGCTCTTCCGGCAGGACGAGGTACTGCTCCCGTGGGAAGCGGTCAGCCGCGTACGACACGAGGCCGGCGAGGTGCGCTTCTACTCCGGCGGCCAGGTGGACCACGTCCTTGATACCCCGCTGATCAGGCTCGCGGAGGACATGCCCGCCGAGGAGCTGCCGGAGGACCGGGCGCACACACTGCTGACCGCACTGAACTGCCCGGTTCCGGGCTATGAGGAGCGGGAGAAGGCCGAGTCACTGCTGGTCGGCTTCCTGTACCGGAGCGAGGGCCGGATGCGGCTGTACGTACGCCATCAGGGGGACTCCGACGTCGTGGCCTGCGACGTCCGGCTCGCGGAGGCAGGGCCGGCCGTGATCGCAGAGGTGTTCTCCCGCTCGCAGGAGCGGGAGCTCTTCGAGGAGCCGGAGGACGATCCGCACTGCACGGCCGTGCTGGACCTGACGCACTGAGCAGATCAACATCGCGTGAGGATCAACGGGAATCCACCGGCCGAAGACCAAGCCGGTGGATTCCCGCGTGGACCCAATCCATTCCAAGTGAGGGCAGTTCGCAGCTCGCACCGACTTGAGAGAAACTCCATCGACCGAACTCTCCGTAGCGAGGATCATGGCGGGATGGCTGCGTACCTCTACGACCGGCCGGTGACCGAGGACGAATACCGCCAGCGCGTCCGGCGGCACCGTCCCAGCGCACTGCTGCCCCTGATCGCCGCAGCGGCGGCCCGCTACGGCACACCCGAGCGGCCACAGCCCTGGCTGAAAAGCCCGTCGATGAAGTACACGCCCTGGGCTCTGGCGGACGCGGCCCGCGTCTGCCTGGCCTACGGCACCGAGTACCAGCGCTCCGACGCCACTGAGCGTGACCTGCTGGAGATCCTGACGGCGTACTCCAGCCTGAAGGAACCCACCCTGCACGGCACGGACGAACCCACCATCCGCCTGCGGGACTTCATGATGCGCCTGGGAGGCGAGCAGGGAGCCTGGCAGGACCCGGAGTTCAACAGTCTCGCCCGTACCGCGGCGCTGTACCTGCACACTCCGTTCCCCGAACACCGGCAACCCCGTTGCATGGTCCCGGGCTGGGACACCGAGGTGTTCGGCTGCCCCCTGCCCGACTACGTCGGCGCCGCGCAACTGCTCTGGGGATGCGCCCTCTTCAACGCCGGTCGGTTCGACCCCGCGATCTTCGACGGCCCGGACGGGGAGAGGTTCAACCGGGCGGTCAGCCGGGAGACGGTCCTGCGTGTCGTCGAACGGCATTTCGCCGCCGACGTGGCTTCTGTCAAGGCAACCGAGAAGCAGACCGTAGAAAACTTGGCGAGAGTGGCCGGTGGCAAAGCAGCCCAGCTGCGGCGCTTCGGGTACAACCCGCTGCTGGGTCGGCCGGCGGTCAGCGGATTCGGCCCCGGCCTGCTGTGCCCCTCACCGCAGCTGGTATGGCGCAAGGCGACCCCAGCCGGCATCTACCACACGGGACGCGAGCACTTCGGAACCGGCTTCCTGCGGGAGACCGGCTACCTCTTCGAGGAGTACGTCGGCCGCCAGCTCCGCCTGATACCGGAGGCCGAGGTCATCGGCGAGATCACTTACAGGGTCAAGCGCGACGAGCTGCTCAGCGTCGACTGGATCGTCGTCCTCGACGACCTCGTGCTCCTCGTGGAGGTCAAGTCCATGATGCCGACCGAGAACGCCCGGCTCGGCCTGGAAGACGGAGTGGCAGAGACCGACGCCAAACTGGCCCGCGCCTACCGTCAGGTCAACACCACCTCGGCCCGGATCGACCAGCGTAATCCGGCATTCGCCCGCATTCCGGCCGACCGGCCGCGTCAAGCACTGATCGTCACCCTGGAGCCGTTCCCCATCGCCAACGCCAACCTGCCCCACGAGGACCTGCCCGTCCCCGATATCCCGACTACGGTCGTCGGCGCCCAGGAGCTCGAACGCCTGGTGACCCTGACCGACATCACTCCCAGCTCGCTGCTGCTGGAACGGGCGGCAGACCCCCAGCGCTCCACCTGGGCGCTCAACGAATGCCTGAACGGGCGCGAGAACTCCCTCAACCCGATCCTCGTCCAGGGGTGGGCGTCCTACCCCTGGGCCAGCGGCCGACTGGAACAGGGGCCAAGGACCGCCCTCTGAGCTGTGGCGATGGGGCAGTTGGGGCCGGTGGCTGGTTCGCGGAGCGGGCTCACGAGTACGGCTGCTCGTCCTGTGCTCCTATGGGCCCGTCGGCGACTCCCGTCGTGGGCCGCCGCCGATCAAACGGCACGGATACGTAGGCATCCATGCCCGCTGCGGCCAGGGGATGGAGGGGAGTCGCCTCAAGATCGCCGTGCAGGCGCAGCAGTACATGGTCGTCACCGACCAGGCAGTCGGTGAACGGAAGGGTGTGGGACAGAAGGCGGGCGAAATCGTCGCAGGCCGCTCGGATGTCCACCTTGTCGAGGCCGAGCCAGACGTGCAGCGTGCCGTCCTGAACCGTCAGCTCGACGTCGATGCGGGTGCCAGCCGCCTCGGCGGCTTCGCCGCACCACGTCAGGGTCTCGTCCAGCGCGCCGAGGTGGACCGGAAGCGGGCGGAAGACGTCCTGACGCATGTCGTCGCGGACCGTGACGCCGGTGGTCAAGCTCGACTGCCGCACCAAATGGGACATTTCATTACTGCGGGACATGCGCGGGACGACGGGACCAACAGTCCGTCAGGTAACCCGACGGCCTGCGGAAACGTCTGCGAACCGGCTGGCATCCGGAGCCGCGTGCACAGGTTCGAATCCTGCCGAGGGCACCGGAATCAAGGCCCTGAATTGCAGAAACGCAGTTCAGGGCCTTTCTTGTGCGTGCCAAGACGCACACCCGGCTCTGCGAAGACCGGTGCGGCAGCGTCTCGTTCGGCCGCCGCGGCACCGGGTACGGCTTCACGCGGCGAACGCGGCCAGCGCCTCGCTCCGCTCCCGCCGGGTCGGGGCGAACCGACCGACCCAGTGCGTCTGCGCAGAGTTCACGACGAGGGCGTACCAGCTGATTCACCTGCTTCCGGGACCCGCAGCGAACTCAACACCCCGGATAGGGATGATCCGGG
The DNA here is from genome assembly GCF_040643955.1 of Streptomyces sp. NPDC047061. Classification (NCBI taxonomy): domain Bacteria; kingdom Bacillati; phylum Actinomycetota; class Actinomycetes; order Kitasatosporales; family Streptomycetaceae; genus Streptomyces; species Streptomyces sp. NPDC047061. Next base: position 124,032 of record NZ_JBEYVI010000011.1, on the reverse strand, counting down.
CCGCCCGCACACCCGCACCGCCTACTCGCCGTCCCGCCGGTCTGCCTGCTCTCCGGCCCTCAAACCCTTCGGCCCGCTGGTCCGTCCGTCGGCCAGAGGGCTGGGCCGACAATCCGCGCGGCCTCGCCGCGGAGGTCCTCGATTGCCGTCAGCGCCGCCTCACGCTCGGCGTTGATCCTCGCACCCCGCTCCGTGAAACCGCCGAGCGACTGCTCCACCAGGGCGATCCACGCGCTCAGGTACCGCGTGCCGGCGTCGGTGAGGGCCTCCCGCTGTGCGCGTGCCTGTTCGGCGAAGTGGTCCCTGATCTCCTGCCGCCGCTTGTTGACCGCCATCCACTCGCCCTGCTCCTGCGCGACGCCCGCCAGGTCCGTCAGCGGCCCCATGACCGCCAGCGCCCACTGCACCTTGCCCGCCGCACCCGCCACTCTTCCGGCCGCCTTGGTCTTGCCCCACGGCTTGAACTTCCCCGCCCCGTCGGTGACTTTGCCACCGGCGTCGAGGATCTTCCGTCCCACCCCGTGCTTGCTGAGCTTGTCCACGACGGCAGCGGCCGCGCTTCCCGGCCCGTGGCCGCCGTCCTTGACCTTCCCAAGCCACTCCACCGCCTTCGCGGCGCCCGCCTGCGCGCCCTTCTTGGCCGCCTCCTTGACCCCCTGAGCCAGCGGGGACGCTTCCTTCGGCGCCGCGACGGGCGTCGTCCCGAGGGTTTCGAGGTCGCTCGCCCAGAGATCCGGCTCCGGCACATGGGTTCCGTACTCGGCGACCAGCGCGTCGAACGCCGTCCGCACCGACGAGGAGAACCTCGCGTCGAAGTCTCCTCCCGTGTCCTCCAGTTCGTCCCGCACGGCACGGGCGACGCGGTCGGGGACGGCGCTGTCCTTGTCCGAGACCCCGGCGGCGGCTCTGCCTCCGGCCGCCGTGATCCTGTCGGCGACGACGCCGCTCTCCCTGTCCAGGGCGCTCAGCACGAGTTCCCTGGCGGCGGTGACCGCTTCCCCGGCCTTCCGCGCGGTCCGCACGGCACCGAGATCCTCACCGTCCGCGCGGCGGCGATGTCCGCGGACCGCGCCTCGAACCGGGCCTCGGCCTGGTCCGTCACCGCCTCCGTGAACCGGTCCGACCACGCCGTCAGCTCGTCGAACAGCTCGTCGAGGCGGGCTGCGGCCTCGGTCGTGCTCGCGCCCGCCCACCGGTCCTGCGCCCGCCGTACCCGGAGGATCTCGCCGCTCACCGCCTTCGCCGCTCCGGCCAGGGCCCCCGCCGCGTGGACCACCGCCGTCGCGGGAGGGGGAAGGGCGGACTTGGGGACCCCCTTGGCGACCACGGACCCCAGGAGGGCCCTCGCCGCCCCCTTGGCAGCCGCCGTGCCGAGAGTCGCGGCCTGCGTCTTGAGGTCGGGACGCGGCCGTACCCGCGGTCGCGCGGCGTCTGCGTGATCCGGGACGTCCGCCGCCGTGCGCAGGAGGACGCCCCGTTTCAGCGCCTCCCGCTCTCACGCGTCGGCGAGGCCGGAGAGGAGTTCCTCCAGTTCCAGGCCGGTGAGGAAGTCGCTCCACGTGCGCGCTGCGTCCGCGCCGCCCAGGCCCCCGACCACGTCCGGCAACCGCTCCCTGGCTCGGTGCTGCACGGCTTCGAGCCGGTCGCGCGTGTCCCTGCCCGCCGCCCGGAAGACCTTGAGCACCGCGGTCCGGTCGTTGTCCGTCGAGCGTTCGAGCGCGTCGAGCGCGAGACCGATCCCCCGGAGTTCACGGGCGAGCCGGTCGTGGAGAGCGGCGACCGGTGCCCGGACCTCGTCGGCCAGCCGGACGGCGCGCAGCGGAAGCGCCCGCTCGGCCAGCAGCCGGGTGAGGGACTGCTCCAGCTCGGGCAGCCGGCTGGCCCGAAGGGCCCGGTCGCCCAGCTCACGGTCCGGCGTGGACAGCGCTTCGTGCGCGGCGCCGGAGTGGACGGGGAGGACGGCGGGCAGGGCGGAACCGGCGGCACGGCAGACCTGCTCGATCCGGGCGGTGTGCCCCGCGACCTGCTCGAACTCCCTGGCCGGGTCGTCGGCAAAACGCCTCAGGCGGTGCGGTTCGAGGACCCGGCTCTTCACGTTGACGACGACGAGCAGCGGTTTCCCCGAGCGGAGCAGCCGCAGGAGTTCGGCGGACTCCTCGTCGCGCAGGGTGTCGGCGTAGTTCCATATGACCGCGTCGGCGTCGTCGCAGGCGGCCCGGGCGTGCGTGGCGTCGTGGTCGTCGTCCTTGGCCGCGACACCGGGCGTGTCGAGGTACGTGACGCAACCGACCCGGAAGGCGGCGGTCTCCCGCGTGGTGCGGTGTGCTCCTCGCCCGATGCCGTCCCGGTCCGCGTCGCGGATCAGGGCCTTGCGGAGCGTGGTCTTGCCGGACTTGGTCCGTCCGGCGACGGCGACCCGCAGCCTGCCTTCGGCGGCGGGCATGACCCGTACGGCGTCGCGCAGTGCGCGTTCGAGTGCCCCGACGCGGCGCATCACCTCCACGAGTCTCCCGCTCTCGACGGCGTGCGGGGAGTACGGCGTCGGCGGCGAAGCACCCCCGGCCTGGGCCCCTGCCCCGGCCCGCAGAGCGGCCTGGATGTCGCGGTAGGCCGGCCGGCTCGGGTCCACCGCGCCGGACGACGACGCGAGCCGGGCGACCAGGGGCGCGAGGGCCTCACGGAGAGCCGGTTCGGTCCGCCACAGGTCCATGGCCGCGGCGACGCGGTCGAAGGACGCGAGGTTCTTCGTGTACCAGGACTCGAAGGCACGCAGCTCGTCGATGCCGGTCCGGGAGGCGGATGCCAGGAGCCCTTCCGTGATCCGCGCGGCCGAAGCCGAGCCGGGCACCGCCCACCCCGGGCCGGGCGCGGCCGAACCCGAGGCAGGGGCGGTCGGATCGGCGGCCCGGCTCACCGGCGCTGCGGCGGGCCCGCGCCCGAGCACCGCCCGCACGTCGGCGTCCGCGAGCATGTCCAGCGCGCTCGCGGAGACGGCGCCGGTGTCCCGGGCCTCGATGGCCCAGCGCAGGGCGTCACACCGCTCCGTGTCGAATCCGGTGCGCGCGTCCGGCGCGAGCCAGCGCCACCACCGCGGCCGTCCCGACAGGAGCGTCTCGTACGCCTCCCCCGCCACGACCAGGTCGCGCACCTTCTCCAGGAGCGGCACCAGTTCCCGGTTGCGCAGCTCCCGGAGTGTGGCGGCACCGTGCCCCAGCACCAGCTCGCGTGCCCTGGCCGCCCGTCGGCTGCCCCGTGGCAGGCTCAGCTCGGCCGTCGCGGACTCGACGTCGATCTCACGGATCGAGGGCCAGACCTCCTCTGGCCACTCCCGCTCCGCGCGACGGCACGGCTCCAGTGCTCCGGGCAGCTCCCGTTCCGCCACCGCCGACGCCGCGGCGTCCGCCCGGAGTGCCTCCACCGGCACGCCCTCCAGGGCCGGCAGACGGCTCCGGAGCCCGTCGAGCCGTCTCAGCTCCCCGAGGTGTCCGTCGCCGTCCGGCGCCGGGATCCGTCCCCGGGCCGTCGTCAGGCGGATCAGTTCGTGTGCCTCGGCGCAGGTCGCCACCGCGTCGGACACCGGTGGGAGAGTGCTCCCGGACGTCGGCAGGTCCGGGCACCCCCGTGCCTGGGCAACCGCGGCCACGTCCTCGGCGAAGCGCTGGAGTGCGGCCGGGCCCACCACGGCGTCCACCCCCAGCGGTTCGAGCAGAAGGGCCAGTGTCCTGGCTCTGAGACCCGTTCCGTCGTGCACCGTCCTGCCGTTCGCCGCACCGTCGTTCAGCACGTCGTCATGCAGCATGCCGCCGTTCACCGTCCCGTCGTTCCCCTTCCGCGCTCCCCCGCGCCCGCCCGCGCCTCGTACGGTCCCTCGTCCTTCGTGGGAGCCGTAGGCGCACGCCACCGGGCGGGTGCCGACGGCGCGGTCACGGCCTCCTCCGCCGGGCGGCGGTCTTCTTGGCCCTTCTGGCCGACCCGGTCCCGGGCGCAGTCGCGGACCCGGAGTCCGTCGGCTCCGCGTCCAGGACCTGGGAGGCGAGCGCGAGCCAGGCCCGGGCGTCCGCGCCGTCGAGGTCGTCGGTCCACATCAGGGTGCCGTTGGGACCGCCGCCCTTGTCCCATGGCTCGATGCCGTTCCTCGCGTACCACTCCTTCTTGCGCTCCCACTTGCGCGCGTAGTCGGGGAGGTCGAGCATGCCGGCGTGTTCCCAGAAGACCGTGCGGCCGTCCTCGCCAGTGACGGTGAAGTCGGGGCGGACGACGCGGCCGTCGGCGCCCGTGAGCGGCTCCTCGTAGAGCCATCGTCCCGGCGCCAGGCGATCGAGGAGACCCGCGATGATGACCTCGTTCTTCGAGGCCATCGGCGTCCCGTCGGCGGACACGTGCATCAGCTTGCGGTCGAAGCGGCGGGTCTGCCCCCGTACGTCGAGGGCGAACGGCTGCGGTGCCTCGAAGAGGTCGGTCAGCCGACGGGCAGTCTCGGAGTTACTCGGGTGGGCGAAGGCGCGCAGGTCCGCCAGGGTGCCCTCGTGGAGGATGACGACTCTGTCCTTCTGCCGGGTCAGCGCCGTGTACAGGAGTTCCCTGGGCAGGTTGGCCCTGGCGGGCAGGACCAGGAACGTCGTGCCGCACTCTGAGCCCTGCGCCTTGTGCACGGTGACGGCCCAGGCCAGCTCCAGTGGGGCGTCGTCCCTGTCCGACGGCTGGTAGCTGTACTCGTGGCCAGGCTGGGAGGAGAACTCCACACCGAGCTTCAGGGTGTGCTTCTTCCGCTTGGCGGAGGGCGTGGGCCAGGCGAGGGCAACACCGATCTCTCCGTTGGCGACGTAGTCCATCGCGTTCTCGCGCGGCCACGCCTTCATGCGTTTGTTGGTCGTCTGCATGACCTTGTCGCCGCGCACGATCTCCTCGGGCCCGATCGGGAAGGGGATGTTCGCACCCCGGTACCGTTTCGCCCACTCGGTGTCCGCGGCCCGGTACACGCGTTTGATGTGGCGGTTCAGCTCGACCGTCCCGAAGGCACGGGACCGGGTGGGCGAGAGGATCTGCCACACCTCCGCGCGGATACCGGCGCCGCGCTGCCAGTTGAGGTAGTCGCCGCTGACGCTGCCGCCGTAGGTGAGGGCGAACGCCCGCACGGGATCCTCCGCATCACCGAGACCGAGGACCTGGCCGAGGGCGTCCGTGAGGGCCTGCACGGCGGTGCGCCCGCCCCAGGGGACGTACTGGAGGGGTCTTTCCCCAGTCCGAGTTGCCGACCCGCCACGCTACCTCGGCGATCGGTGCCCCAGCGTTCAGCCATCGTGTGCCGCAAGTCGTACGGGTGCCCAGCCAACGGCGAGTCAACCCGGTCGGGCGGCAGCGCGTACTCCCGGGCTTCCTTCCACACCCGCGAGTACGCGGATGAGCCGACCACGCCGCCACGTTCGTGGGAATCTGGGTGGGGCAGTGCTCAGCCAGCGCTTCACCCGGGAGCAGAACCGGCGTGCCGATCGTGAACGGGCGGAGGACCGCCACGACCGCGCGCAGGAAGCCAGACGGGATCTCTGTGCCCGACTGAACACCACGGCTCGCGCTTACCGGGTCGCTGCCCGAGACGCAGTTCTGGCAGCCGAGCGGGGTGAAAGCGTCGACCCGGCAGCCCTCGACACCGCCAAGGAAGCGTGGGCAGAGCAGTACTCCTTGGCACAGATGGCACTGCCGAAGGACGTCCATCAGATTGCCTCGGCCCTCAACAGGGCGCTCGGGGTCGGATACTCCGTCGTGAAGCAGTTGCCGAGCCGTCCTGACTCAGACGGGTCGTACGAGCGGGCCAAAGACTGGTTCAGCAGACCGCTGTCCGATGGTGTGTATCTGTTGCGAGTCAGCCTTCGTCACGACCTTGGCGTCGAGGTGGAGCCTGACTTCAAAGACACTCGGGCGCGGTTGCTCGCTGCGCTCGACAGTGAGCGGAGGAGTCTTGAACGCCTACTCGCCTCGGAACAGGCCCAGGCCATCAGGCGCGCCTGACAGGCATCGCAAACGACGAGGCCCCTGGGCGTCACGCCAGTCCCCGGGCACGACTGGGTACCGTCGTTCTGGCCCTTGTGCCCAACGTGGCAGGCGCCCAGGCCACTTCAGAAGAAGAGGGGGTGCCGACTAACCTGCGGAACAGAGGCCCTCGTTCGGGCAGAACACAACCCCCGTGTAGTTGTAGCCGGACCGAATGGTCACGGGATTCGGGTCGGGGGGGATGTTGACGTTTGAACCCGCGTCTGCGGTGGCGGTGAAGTGGACCGTCGTCCCGATGGGGAAGCTCGCAGTGCAGGTGCCCGTCGGGTCGGGGGCCGAGTCACCGCCGTACGGATCCCACGCCACAGTGTGGCAGTTGATCCCGACGGGGTTGCTGGTGATGGTTCCACCACCCCAGCCGTCACTGACGTACGCGTTCAGTTGTGCGTTGGTCCGAGCCTGAGCCGGAGCGGCGAAGCCGATCGAGACGGCCGTGGCGAGTGCGGCGATGGCTCCGATCGCGCGCCAGGCGCGGTTTCTGTACCTGTTCATGGGCGGCCCCTCTGATCGAACCGACCCCCTGCGACTAGGCTATTCGCCCCCTTGGGGACCCACAAACCGGGCAGATTCGCCGTCACCGCCTGGGGCGGCCGGCCCCGCTGCCGGGCCGTCGGGCCGTCGGTCGATCACTGTCCGGGGATCGTCGCCCTCTCGTCCTGCCGACCGCGAACTCGGGCGAGCAGACGGTCGATGGCGGGGCGGAGGGGCGCGGACTGCGCGATGGACGCCCAGGTCTCCGTGTCCACGGGACGGCCGCCGTCCCGCTGGATACCGTCGGCCAGGCAAGCGAGGTCGTCCTGATGGAGCGTGCCGTTGACGAAGAGGTAGGCGGCGCAGTCCACCTCTCGCGCCCGTCGTACGAAGCTGTCCGAGGACGTCGCCGAAATGTGGCCGGACTCGTCGAGGGCGTACGCGGCGAAGACGCCGATCCTGACGCCGTCGGGCCGTGCCACGAGGACGGCCAGTGGCTCGCCCAGCCCGCTGTCGGGATGGCGTTCCACCTGGTCGCCTTCGGATCGTGCGGCTTCGACAGCGTCGACGACCCGGTTCTCGAAGACAGTGATCTCCACGGCGTGCACCGCGGGGTCCCGGTCTGCGGCCGGGTCGAGTTGCTTGAGGACGTTCAACATGGCCTGGGCCTGATCGGTACGCCCGGATCGGGCTTGTTCGGCCGCCTGCCTGCGCAGTTCCGACATCGTGAACTCCCAGTCGCCGATGCGCACGCTCTCGATGGTGCGGCCGCTCACGGCCATCAGCAGAAACAGGGCGCCGATCAGGACCAAGGTGGTGCTGCCCGCCTGGTTCGCCGAGATGAAGACCGCCACCGCGCCGGCTCCGGCGAACAGGATCCCGGCCACGCCGGCCGCAGGCCGCTCCCACCTGTCGTCCAGAGGTCCCAAGCGAACGGGGCGTGCCCCGCCTTGCACCCTTGTCGAACTTCCGGTCCCTCTCGGCATGCGTGGATCCTATGATCCGGTTTCCCGACCGGGCCCAGTTCTTCCCCAACTCCCCACTGCAGTCAGGTGTATCGGGCGTACGCCATCGGAAGAGGACGCCGTGGCCGGTGTGTCGGAGTCGGGGCCTTCGCGGTGGGTGGTCGGGGCGGGCGACTGGCCGGGGCCCGCGCGGTGGTCACTTGCCGGGCGCGTCCCCGCGGGGCGCGACGATGTTCAGGACGGCCATCATCCCCATGTCCTCGTGGTTGAGGATGTGGCAGTGCACCACGGTCTTCCCGGTGAAGTCGGTGTAGTGCATCCGGATGACCGCCTTGCCGCGCACGGGCACGTCGATGGTGTCGTACCAGCCGTGGGCGGGGTCCTGGGGTTTCCCGTCGATGCTCATCAGCTGGAAGTCGTTGGTGTGGATGTGGAAGGAGTGGATCTCGTCGGAGTCGTTGCGGATGGTCCACTCCTCGACGGTGTCGAGGGTGCCGGTGAAGTCGGTCCGGTGCGGGTCGTAGAGCCGGCCGTCGATGTAGAACTTCGTGCCCGCCTTGTTCTCCGTGAGGACGACGGTCCTGCGGGCCGCGATCTTCGCGTTGCCCAGGTCCTCGTGCGGGGCGATGCCGGTCGGCAGGGTGGCGCGGTGCACGGGCGTGCCGCCGGTGACGACGGTGGCGAGGTCGGCCCGGGGGAACTTGTTCCCGGCCGGGCCGGTGTCGTACGCGAGGGTCTCCAGACGCGTCGTGCCGGGCCTGCCGCCCTGGACCAGGACGTCGAACCGCGCCCCGGCCGCGATCACGAGCGTGTCCTGGTCGTACGCCTTCCGGACGGGGATGCCGTCCTGGGCGATCACGCGGAAGCGGGAGCCGGGGAGGTGGAGCTTGTAGTAGATGTTGGCGCCGATGTTGGCCAGCCGCCAGAGCTGGGTCTCCCCCGGCCGGATGCCGATCACCGGGTCCTGCTGGCCGTTGACGGTGCGGTTCGTGGGATCCCCGATCTTGAGGGGGTGCGTCTTGATCGAGTCACCCTCGACCTGGAAGTCCTTGAGCGCGATCGTGTGCTCGGTGATGCCGCGCAGGGAGGGGGGCAGGTGCTGCTGGAGGCCCTCGACGACGATGATCCCCGACTCGCCGCCCGCGACCTGCTGCGCGGACATCATGTCCGCGTGCGAGTGGTACCAGAACGTGCCGGTCGGATGGTTGAACGGCAACCGGTAGGTGTAGTGGTACGACTGGTTGTACTTGATGGCGACGAAGACGTCGTCGGCGGGGCTGTGCGGGGAGACGTGCAGACCGTGCGTGTGCACGTTGGTGTCTTCGTCGACACGGTTGGTCATGGTCAGGTCGATGCGGTCGCCGGGCCGCACGCGCAGCGTGGGCGGCATGTACGCCCCGTTGTAGGTGGTGGCGTACAGCCGGCGGTCGCCGACCCGCACCTTGCGGTGTTCCACCACGATGGCGGCCTTGAGGAGGCCGTCGTGGCTGACCAGCTCCGGCGGGTCCTGCAGCCGTGGTCCGGCGGCGGGACGGTCGCCGGCCTCCGGCGCGGGTCGCCGGGTGCCGTGGGCGTCTCCGGCCGGTGTCGGATCCCCGCAACCGGCCAGCCAGCCGGTGGTGAGGAGCAGGCCGGCGACCGGCAGAGCCAGCGAGGAACGGATGCGGGACCGGGTCACGTCTCGGGTCACGTCTCTCCCAGGGAAACCGAGCGACCGGACGGCGGTGCCACGCCTGGTGGGGCAGGGCCGAGGCCAGGGCGGTCGGTCGCCTGGCCGGCCGGAATGTAGGAGAAATGTAGGAGGGGCGGCCTCCACCGTCGCGCGTGCCACGCGCGTCAGGCGGCGGCAACCGCTCCCGTCGGCCGGGCTTCCACACGGATGGCGGCAGTCCCGGCACCCAGGTCCTCAAATCCGTAGATACGCCGATACGCAGGTATGTAGGTACGCCGATACGTACATGCGCGGCAGTCCTCAGATGCTCAGCGCGATCGCGGCACCGATGCCGCCCAGCCCGAGCGCGACGGCGGCGGCGGGCCAGCCGCCGTCGCGCCAGGGGAAGAACCGGTCGAAGGACAGCCGGCCCGAGCCGATGGCGGCGAGCGCGAGCACGACGATGCAGATGGCGACGCTGTACTCGACCCCGTTGTCCTGGATCCACAGGCCGTTGGCACCGCTCACGGTCGCCATGGCGTTGATCATCACGCCGATGATGGCCGCGGCCGCCAGCGGAGTGAACAGACCGACGGCAAGACCGAGGCCACCGGCGAGTTCGGAGAGACCGCCGATCACGGCGAAGACCTTGCCCGGGTGGTAGCCGAGGGTGTCGAAGCTCCTGCCGGTGGCCGTCAGGCCCGGTCCGCCGAAGAGGCCGAACAGCTTCTGCGCACCGTGGCCGGCCAGCAACAGCCCGAAGGTCAGCCTGATCAGCAGCAGCCCGCACTCACCGGCGGACAGCAGGGGGCGCGGACCGGCGGCATGCGTCCCGCCCGGCGGGCCCGAGGCGGTCCTGGCCCGACCGGGGGGCCTGCGGTCCTCCGCCGCGGGAGCCGCGGGAGCCGCGGGGGCTACGGGAGCCGTGGGGGCTCCGGGGGCGCGTACCTGGGTCAGGGACAGGAGGTGGGTTCTGCCGAAGGGGTGGAAATGCAGTGCACGCATGGCAATGCCTTCACGGGTGGGGACAAGCCGGTCTGTCTGCTCGCCGTGCGGCGGGCCCTCCCCCTCACCCAGCATTGCGCCATCCCCTCGTCATATCCAACGATATGTTGAAATATGCACTATTTCGATCGGCAATAACCGACCGGCCGAGGGGGCATGGCATGGCTCGAAGCCGGGGATCGCCACGTGCTGTGATGAACCGTCAGGCGGGCGGAGAAGCGCACCAATTGCAAGCCCGCGACACCCGACAGGAGGCCTTCACGCGGAGCGTTTGCGAGCCGCCGCCGTCTTCTTGGCCGACGTCTTCCTCGCCGCCGCCTCCTTCTCCTCCGCGCCCTTCCCCTCCGACGTCTTCGCCGTCGACTTCCTGGCCGTGGACTTCCTGGCCGCCGGCCCCTCCGCCGCAGCCTTCGCAGTCGCCGACTTCACGGCCCCCGACTTCTTGGGCGAGGCCGCCGGCCTCTTCACCGCCGGCTTCTTGACCGCCGCCCCCTTCACCTCGGCCCCCTTCACCTCGGCCCCCTTCACCTCGGTCCCCCTCGCCGCGGCTCCCTTCGCTGCCGTCCCCTTCGCCGCCGTCCCGTCCGCCGCGGCCCCCCGCCGCTTGCCGCTCGCGCTCGGCAGCGACGCGACCTCGGCGCCCTCCGCCCTCTCGGCGCCCTCCGTCCCCTCCGCGCCCTCCGCCCCCTCCCCCCTCGACTCCTTCGCCGCCCGCACGCTCTTCTCCAGGGCCGCCATCAGGTCGAGGACCTTGCCGCCCGCCGCCGGTTCGGGGGCCTCCGGCGGGGCCTCGCCGGCCGCCTTCGCGGCGATGACCTCCTCCAGGGCCTCCCGGTACTCGTCGTGCAGGTCCTTCAGGTCGACCTCGCCGAGGGTGTCCATCAGGGCGTCCGCGAGGTCGAGTTCCTTGTCCCGGACGGTGACGTCGACGTCCGGGGCGACCCCCTCGGGGGCGCGGACCTCGTCCGGCCAGAGCAGGCCGTGCATGGCGATGGCGTCGCCGACCACCCGGAGCATGCCGAGGCGCTCGCGGCCGCGCAGCGCGTACTTCGCGATGGCCACCTTGTGGCTGCGCTTCAGGGCCTCCCGCAGGAGGACGTACGGTTTCGCCGCCGGGGCGCCCGAGGCCGCCAGGTAGTACGCCGCGTCCATCTGGAGCGGGTCGATCCGCTCGGCGGGGACGAACGCGACGATCTCGATCGTGCGGGCGGTGGGGATGGGCAGGTGGGACAGGTCCTCGTCGGTGATCGGGACGATCGTGCCGTCGGCGTCCTCGTACCCCTTGCCGATCTCCGACTGGGTGACCTCACGGTCCTCCAGCTCGCAGAACTTGCGGTAGCGGATGCGGCCGTTGTCCTCGGTGTGGACCTGGCGGAAGGAGATCGAGTGGCTCTCCGTGGCGTTCACCAGCTTGATCGGGATGCTGACGAGCCCGAAGGAGATCGCGCCGTTCCAGATGGATCGCACGTGCGGCTTCCCTCCGTCCGAATACCAGGATTTGTATGAGATTGTCATCGTATGACGCCGATCACAGAGGTGGACGGGCGCAGGGTCGCGCTCAGCAACCTGGAGAAGGTGCTGTATCCGGCGACCGGGTTCACCAAGGGCGAGCTGCTGCACTACTACGCGACGACGTCCGGGGTCCTGCTCCCGCATCTGCGGGACCGGCCGGTCTCGTTCCTCCGGTACCCGGACGGTCCTGACGGCCAGGTGTTCTTCACCAAGAACGTGCCGCCGGGTACGCCCGAGTGGGTCACGACCGCCGAGGTGCGCCGCTCGGAGGGGGCGGCCCGGATGGTGCTGGTGCAGGACCTCGCGAGCCTGATGTGGGCGGCGAACCTGGTCACCGAGTTCCACACGCACCAGTGGCTGGTGGGGACACCGGACGAGGCCGACCGGATCGTCCTCGACCTGGACCCCGGCGCCCCGGCGACGGTGGTGCAGTGCTGCGAGGTCGCGCTGTGGCTGCGGGAGCGGCTGGCGGCGGACGGGATCGAGGCGTACGCCAAGACGGCCGGTTCGAAGGGGCTGCATCTGCTGGCGGCGGTGCGGGGAGCGTCCAGCGAGCGGGTGAGCGAGTACGCGAAGGAACTGGCCGTGGCGGCGGAGCGGGCGATGCCGCGGCTGGTGGTGCACCGGATGACGCGCAGTATGCGGCCGGGGAAGGTGTTCGTGGACTGGAGCCAGAACGCGGGGCGGAAGACGACGGCCACGCCGTACACACTGCGGGCACGGCGGGAGCCGACGGTGTCGGCGCCGGTGACGTGGCAGGAGGTCGCGGAGTGCCGGGCGGCGGCGCAGCTGGTGTTCCGAGCGGGGGACATCGTGCCGCGCGTCCAGGATCACGGGGACCTGCTGGCCCCGCTGCTGGACACGGGACGCGCGGCGGCGCTGCCCTGAGGGGCCGTCGTCCCGAGGGGCCGTCGTCCCGAGGGGCTCTACACCCTTCCCCACGTGTTGCGGTCCCGCGCCATGGCGTGCAGGGCCTCCACGTCCGCCGGCTTGAGGACGCCGCCCAGGCGGGACAGGCCGTCCAGGTCCTGGTCGCGGAGGATGTGGACCTCGCGCGGCGCGGCCGTCGTCCGGACGTCCGCCGGCTCGGTCAGGGCCAGGACCGGACGGACCTCCGCCGTGAGGGCGTACGAGGCCCGGTCGGCGTCCGCCCGCAGGCGGCGCAGGAGCGGCTGGGGCTCGCGCCGACCCAGCGTGATCATCGGGTCGGCGACCAGGACCTTCTGCTTGCGGGCGTAGAGGGAGTGCACGCAGAACAGGCCGCCCGGCCCGATCAGCAGATGGTGCAGGCGGTCGCCGCCGGGCAGCGGCACGGAGTGCAGGGCGTGCCAGCCGGCTCCGTCGAGGTGGTCCAGCGCGTCGCCGACGGTCTGTTCCGCGGTCAGGGCGCGGCGGCGGGGGTCGGGGCGGAGTCGGTGGGCCGGACCGGGGTCCCGGTCGAGGGCGACCAGCAGCGCCTCGCCGGGGCGGTTGGGCGCCAGGTCGTCGTCGGGATGCAGGGTCAGCCGCGCCAGTTCGGCCGGGGTGGGCACGGGGGGCGGGCCGACCGTGACCGGGCCGGTCAGGAACGGGCGCAGGGTCTCCAGCACGTCGTCCCGCCGCTCGTCGCTGAGCAGATTGACCCGGCCCGCCTCACGGTCGTACCAGGCGATGTTCCTGCCGTCCGTGAGGCATACGTACAGTCGCTCCTGACCGTGCCGCCAGGTCGGCACGACGCGCAGTCCGCTCATTGCGTCATCACCCCTCGACCATGGGAACAGGCGGGGTGCTCCAGGGGCAAGAACCCCGCTACCTTTGACAGGGGTTGGCGCGCGCAGCGGGGAGGCGCCGGGTGCGGATCCGTGGTGAGCAGTACGACGTACCGGCTCCGGACAGTCCATGGAGCGAGGTGCTGCCCGGGCTGTGGATGGGCGGCCACGAGTTCCGGGGGCGTTCGGGGCGGCTGGAGTCCGCCGTGGTGCGGGACGAGTTCGACCTGGTGCAGAGTCTGCTGCGGCTGCCCGGGCACGGTCCGCCCGCCGGGGTCGAACACCATGTGTGGCCGATACCGGACGGGCCGCTGGACGGCACCCAGCTGGCCGGCGTGATGCGGCTCGCGCTGGCGGCGAGCGAGGCCCTGGACACGGGGCGGTCGGTGCTGGTGCGCTGCTACAGCGGGTACAACCGGTCCGGGCTGGTGGTCGCGCAGGCGCTGGTCCACCAGGGGCGTACGGCCGAGGAGGCGATCCGGCTGGTGCGGGCCCGGCGCTCGCCCTGGGCGCTGCACAACGAGCTGTTCGTGGCCTACCTGCGGGCCGGGCTGTCCACCGCCCGGCTCCTGGAGGACCTCGCCGAGTAGCCTCTCCCCTGCACCGGCCCCCGGGGCGCAAAAAGGACTTCCCTACGAATCTACGAATTAAGGTGTACGGGGCCGCCTCCGCCCGCCGGGGCCGCCCAGGCGCCGCCCACCGCCCCGCCGCCCATCGCCCCCGCCCCCGCCCACCGACCCGCCCACCGACCCCGCCGAGCCAGGAGCAGCGTGCCAGCCCGTCGTCCCGTCCGTGCCGCCGTGACCGCGGCCGCCGTCGCCCTGCTGACGGTGACCGCGGCCGGCTGCGGCGACTCCGGCGGGCTGCGCGCGGCCGGGGCGACCCCGACCGCCATCAGCCCCGCGAAGCTCTGGCCCGACCTGCGGCCTGCGTCCAGCCCGGCCTGGCCCTACGACGAGGGCAGCACGGAGACCGTCAAGGGGATCACGGTTCCCGGCGACGACATCCGCCGGGTGGATCCGGTGGCCGTCATTGGGGCGGAGATCGCCTCGGACCCGGCGGACTACGGCGCCGACGGGGCGTACCACGAGACCGCGGACCGGATGAAGCAGTGCACGGCGGGCGGCGGCGGGGCGCGGTGTCCGCTGCTGAAGCCGTACTACCGGGACCTCACCGGGGACGGGCGGGACGAGCTCACGCTCGGCTTCCGGCTGTATCCGACGAACCAGACCGCGCTGCGCGTGTACACCGTCGAGAAGCACCGGCTGGTACAGGTCCTCGACGACAACGACGCGATCATCGGCGTCGAGCTGGCCGGGCGGACGGTGATCGAACGGTCCCCGGCCGGGATCAGCGGGTACGAGTACCGGACGACCTGGGCCTGGGATCCGGAGCGGAAGGCGATGGTGTTCTCCCGGGACGAGTTCCTGCGCACCGGCAAGGGACGGCACACCCGCACCCCGGTGCCGTCGGCATCGGCATCGGCATCGGCATCGGCATCGGCCCCAGCGTCGGCATCGGCATCGACTTCGGCATCGGCGGGGGCGCGATGAGGCTCCCGCACTGGGCCGGGACGCTCGCGGCGAAGTCGGCGGCGTTCATCACGGTGATGTGCTGTGCGCTGGCCGCGCTGCTCGGCGTCCTGGTGCATGTGTCGGTCACCGACCAGACCGTCGCGCAGGCCCGTGACCAGGCGCTGTCCCGGCTCGCGGAGGCGACGACCGCCTACCAGGCGGGGGACGCGCTGCCGCGGGGCGCCCATGTCGACCCGCGGGGGCTGCCGCCGCGGCTGCGGGCGCTGGCGCTGACCGGGGAGCGCGGCACGATGGTCGCCAGGGACCAGGACGACGGTCACCCCGTGATGTGGGCGGCGGGCCCGGCCGACCGCGACCGGTCGCTCGCGGTGGGTGTCGACTACTCCCAGCAGGCCGGCACCATCGCCGGCCTGGACCACTCCATCCTCTGGTCGTCGGCGCTCGCCATCGGGGCGACGCTGCTGGTCGGCTCGTTCGCGGTGACCCGGGTGACCCGGCGGCTGCACGGCACCGCCCAGGTGGCCCGGCGGATCAGCGCCGGGGACCTGGACGCCCGCGTGCACGACCCCCGTACCGAGGATCCGACCCGCCCGCAGGACGAGGTGGCCGCGGTCGCCGCCGCACTGGACGGGATGGCCGCGTCGCTGCAGAGCAAGCTGCTGAGCGAGCAGCGGTTCACGGCCGACGTGGCGCACGAGCTGCGGACGCCGCTGACGGGGCTGCACGCGGCGGCGGAACTGCTGCCTCCGGGACGGCCGACGGAACTGGTGCGGGACCGGGTGGCCGCGTTGCGCACGCTCACCGAGGACCTGCTGGAGATCTCCCGCCTCGACGCGGGCCGGGAGCGGCTGGAGACCGACGCGGAGGCGCTGGGCACGCTGGCCGAGCGGGTGGTGCGGGCATCCGGGACGGAGACCGGGGTGAAGGTCGTACGGGACGTGTGGGTGGAGACCGACCGGCGGCGGCTGGAACGGGTGCTGGGGAACCTGGTCGCCAACGCGCACCGGCACGGGCGGGGGCCCGTGGTGCTGACGGTGGAGGGCAAGGAGGTCACCGTGCGGGACCACGGGGACGGTTATCCCGAGTACCTGGTGGCACACGGCCCGCAGCGGTTCCGGACGGAGGGCGGGGCCAAGGGGCACGGGCTGGGGCTCACGATCGCGGTGGGGCAGGCGGAGGTGCTGGGGGCGCGGTTGTGTTTCGCGAACGCGATCGACGGTGGGGCGGTGGCGACGCTGACGCTCCCGTAAGGGGGTGAGCGGTGAGTTGCGCGGCTGCGGGTGCGCGGGGGTTGCTCGCGCAGTTCCCCGCGCCCCTGAAAGATCAGGGGCGCGGGGCTGTGTTCATATGCGGCTCTGCCGCGCGGGCGCGACCAGCCCCCACCGGCCCGCAGATCACTTTCGGCTCACTGCAGAAGGCGGCCCCCTCACAGCCCTCCTAGCGTGGCGGATAACCAGTTCGCACCGATCGCCCGCCGGAGGCACCATGCTCCCCCGCCGCACCCTCATAGCCGTCGCCACCGCCCTCGTCACCCTCTGCGGCGCCGCGCCCGCCCTCGCCGACGACGGCTGGGGCAGTACCGACCCGGGGACCGGCCAGTACGGCGACCCCAATGACCCCTACGGCCTCGATGACCCCGACCACCTCTACGGTGTCGGCAACACCGGCGGCACCATCGACGACTTCCTCGGCCCCGGCGGCTCCGGCGACCCCGGCGACCCCGGCCTCCCCTACGCCCCCGGTGGCAACGACCCCGCCCGCTACCGGGGCGTCGTCACCGCGCGGGACGGTGTCTGGCTGCGCGACCAGCCGGAGCGGGGCAGCCGGCGGATCCGGTTCGTCGCGAACGGCGAGGAGGTCTCCATCTACTGCCGGGCCCTCGGCGATCCCGTCGACGGCGACCGCGTCTGGTACCTGCTCACCGACGGCACCTGGGCCTGGGGCCCCGCCCGCGACATCGACACCCTCGGGCGCACGCCACGCTGGTGCTGACCCACAGGACCCGCAACTCACACTATTTGGGTAAGTTCCGGACATGACCAAGGCCGGAACCACCCTGGCGGCGACCGCGACCCCCACCTCCGCCGTACGCCTCCCCCGGCGCCGTGGCATCGAACTCGCCCTGATCGTGCTGGCCGTCCTGCTCTCCGTGTACGGCTACTGCGCGGTCGGCCTGGCAAAGACCGGCACCGTCCCGCCCGGCGCCGCCGGTTACGGCGCCGGCCTCGGGGTGCTCGCGCTCGTCGCCCACCTCGCCGTACGCCTGCGCGCCCCGTACGCCGACCCGCTGCCGCTCCCGATCGGCGTGCTGCTCAACGGACTCGGCCTGGTCCTGATCTACCGGCTGGACCTGCAGACCCCCGGCGACCGGGCGGCCCCCGCCCAACTCGTCTGGTCCACGCTGGGCGTCGGCCTCTTCATCATGGTCGTGCTGATGCTCCGCGACCACCGCGTGCTCCAGCGCTACGCGTACGTCTGCGTCGCCGCCGCACTCGTCCTGCTGCTCCTGCCGATCCTCTTCCCGGCCGTCAACGGGGCCCGGATCTGGATCCGGTTCGCCGGATTCTCCATCCAGCCCAGCGAGTTCGCGAAGGTGCTGCTCGCGGTGTTCTTCGCCGCGTACCTCGCCGCCAACCGCAACGCGCTCGCGTACGCGGGCCGCCGGCTGTGGTTCATGCAGTTCCCGACCGGCCGGGTGCTCGGCCCGATCCTCACCATCTGGCTGGTGAGCGTCGGCGTCCTGATCCTCGAACGCGACCTCGGCACCTCGCTCCTCTTCTTCGGCCTCTTCGTCGTGATGCTGTACGTCGCCACCGGGCGCACCGGCTGGATCGCCGTCGGCCTGCTGCTCGCCGTGTTCGGCGCGGTCGCCGTCGGCCGTCTGGAACCGCACGTGCACGGCCGGATCGAGGACTGGCTGCATCCGTTCGCCTCGATCGACGCGGGCCAGGGGCCGAACCAACTCGCCCAGTCCCTCTTCGCGTTCGCGGCCGGCGGAGTCCTCGGCACCGGACTGGGGCTCGGCCACTCCATCCTCATCGGCTTCGCCGCCAAGTCGGACTTCATCCTGGCCACGGCGGGCGAGGAACTCGGCCTCGCCGGGCTCTCCGCGGTCTTCCTCCTCTACGGCCTGCTCGTGGAGCGCGGCTACCGGGCCGGCCTCGCCCTGCGCGACCCCTTCGGCCGGCTCCTCGCGGTCGGGCTCGCCTCGATCGTGGCGCTCCAGGTGTTCGTGATCGCGGGCGGGGTGACCGGGCTGATCCCGCTGACCGGCATGGCGATGCCGTTCCTCGCCCAGGGCGGCTCCTCGGTCGTCACCAACTGGGCGATCGTGGCCCTGCTGATCCGGGTGAGCGACTCGGCCCGCCGCCACTACGACGGACAGGTCGCCCCATGAACACCGAGTACGGCCGCCGGCGGGCCGGCACGGCCAGGTACGTCCGGCGGGCCCGCGCCCTCTGCGCCCTGCTGCTGTTCGCGCTCCTCGTCAACGCCGCCCGCATCCAGGTCGTCCTGGCGCGGGAGTACGACGACAACCCCGCCAACCGCCGTAACTCGATCGCCCGTTACGGTCTCCCCCGCGGCGACATCCTGGTCGGCGGCGTGCCGGTCACCGGCTCCCGGGACAGCCGGGAGCAGCTGCGCTACGAACGCACCTATCCGCAGGGTCCGTTGTACGCCCCGGTCACCGGCTTCGCCTCGCAGCTGTACGGCACGACGTTCCTGGAGCACGCCGAGGACGGGGTGCTCTCCGGGACCGACCCGATGCTGGCGTCGATCCCGCTGTGGAACGACACGGGCCGGGCGGTGAACCGTGGCGGGAACGTCGTCACGACCCTGGACCGGTACGCCCAGGAGGCCGCCTACCGGGGGCTCGGCTCGCGCAAGGGCGCGGTGGCCGCGATCGAACCGGCGACCGGCCGGATCCTCGCCCTGGTCTCCACCCCGTCGTACGACCCCTCCCAACTGTCCGGCAACGGCGCGGCGGTGACCTCGGCCTGGGCGCGGCTGAACGGGGACCCGGAGAAGCCGATGCTCAACCGGGCGGTACGGCAGACGTATCCGCCGGGCTCGACCTTCAAGGTGGTGACGGCGGCCGCCGCCCTCGACGCGGGCGTGGTCAGCGACCTGGACGCGCCGACCCGCTCCCCCGACCCCTACCGGCTGCCGGGCACCACGACCCGGCTGACCAACGAGGGCGACGGCTGCGCGGACGCCTCGCTGCGGGCGGCCTTCGCGTGGTCCTGCAACACGGTCTTCGCGAAGCTGGGCGTGGACGTGGGGGCGGCGGACATGAGGGCGACGGCCGAGGCGTTCGGCTTCAACGACACCCGGCTGCGCATCCCGTTCACCGCCGCGACGAGCACCTTCGACACGAGCGTGGACAAGGCGCAGCTGGCCCTGTCGTCGATCGGGCAGTACAACACCCGGGCCACGCCGCTGCAGATGGCGATGGTCGCGGCGGCGGTGGCGGACGGGGGGCTCGCGCATCCGCCGTATCTGGTGGAGCGGACCGTGCGGCGGACCGGCGAGACGGTCGCCACCGGCGGTGCGGGGCAGGTGCGGCAGGTGATGAGTCCCGCGACGGCCGTGCGGATGAAGGAACTCATGGTCGACGTGGTCCGGGAGGGCACCGGCACCAACGCGGCGATCCGCGGCGCCACGGTCGGCGGCAAGACCGGCACGGCGCAGCACGGCCTCGGCAACTCCGGGGTGCCGTACGCCTGGTTCGTGTCCTGGGCGCAGGCGGACGGCGACCTGGAGCCGAAGGTCGCGGTGGCGGTGGTGGTCGAGGACGCGGCGGCCGACCGCGGGGACATCAGCGGCGGCGGGGACGCGGCGCCGATCGCCCGGGCGGTGATGCGGGCGGCGCTCGGCTTCTGAGCGGTCCCGTACGGTCCCGTACCGGGGTAGACGCGGAGTCGACAAGTCGCGCGCGGGGGATTGACCGGCTTGCTGACAAGCGGTCTCATAAGAGCGGACGACGACATACCCCCGGGTAACGAGGTGAGGGAGCCATGACGACCCTGACGGAAGCCGACGCGGTCGACGGACTGCGGGACGCGCTCGGCCTGCTCAAGGACCGCGAGCAGGTGGCCGAACGGCTGCTCGTCTCCTCCGCGAAGCACTCCTTCGACCCGGACAAGGAGCTGGACTGGGACGCGCCCTTCGAGGAGGGCAAGTGGTTCTGGCCGCCGGAGCTGGTGTCGCTGTACGGCACGCCGATGTGGCAGCGGATGTCCGAGGAGCAGCGGATCCTGCTCTCCCAGCACGAGGCCGCCGCGCTGGCCTCGCTGGGCATCTGGTTCGA
Organism: Streptomyces sp. NPDC047061; assembly: GCF_040643955.1. Lineage (NCBI taxonomy): Bacteria > Bacillati > Actinomycetota > Actinomycetes > Kitasatosporales > Streptomycetaceae > Streptomyces > Streptomyces sp. NPDC047061. The sequence goes on along the minus strand of NZ_JBEYVI010000011.1, from coordinate 103,786 downwards.
GCTGATCCTGATGCAGCTGCTGGTCCGGCACATCTACGACAAGTCGGCGACGAGTGCGCATGTGCGCTACGCGCTGACCGAGATCGAGGACGAGTGCCGGCACTCGAAGATGTTCGCGCGGCTGATAGCGCGCGGTGACGCGCCCTGGTACCCGGTGAGCCGGGCCCACCAGAACCTGGGCCGCCTCTTCAAGACGATCTCGACCACGCCCGGGTCGTTCACGGCCACGTTGCTGGGCGAGGAGGTCCTCGACTGGATGCAGCGGCTGACCTTCCCCGACGAGCGGGTCCAGCCGCTGGTCCGCGGGGTCACCCGGATCCACGTGGTCGAGGAGGCCCGGCACGTGCGGTACGCCCGCGAGGAGCTGCGGCGGCAGATGGTGACGGCGCCCCGGTGGTCGCAGGAGTTCACCCGGGTCACCTCCGGTGAGTTCGCCCGGGTGTTCGCGGTCGCCTTCGTCAATCCGGAGGTCTACACGAACGTGGGCCTCGACCGGCGGGAGGCGGTTGCGCAGGTGCGGGCGAGCGGGCATCGGCGGGAGGTCATGCAGACGGGCGCGAAGCGGCTGACCGACTTCCTGGACGACATCGGGATTCTCCGGGGGGCGGGGCGGCGGTTGTGGAGGAGCTCGGGGCTGCTGGCTTGAGGGTCGGGTGCGGGTGGGTGGGGGCTTGTCGCGCAGTTCCCCGCGCCCCTTACGTGGGTGTCGGGACTGTCGGCCGTGAAGTTCCGAAGGCTTCGTCCGGGCCGTCCGTCGCCGCTTCCGGGAGCTTCGGGGGCGCGTAGCGGGGCAACGGCTCGGCCTTCGGGTCCGGGCGTACCGCACCCAAAATCGGGTTCGCCGCGATCGGGGAGACCTTGATCCTGGCGCCGGGGCGGGGGGCCTGGACCACCTTGCCGTCGCCCAGGTAGAGGGCTACGTGGGTGGCCTCGGGGAAGTAGACGACCAGGTCACCGGGGCGGAGGCGGTTCAGGGGGACGTGGGGCAGGTCGGCCCACTGTTCCTGGCTGGTCCTCGGGATGGATGTGCCGGCGTGGTCCCAGGCCTGCGAGGTCAGGCCCGAGCAGTCGTACGACGCCGGGCCCGCCGCGCCCCACCGGTACGGCTTGCCCAGCTGCCGCACCGCGTAGCGCACCGCACGGTCGCCCTCCGGGGAGGGGGGCGGTGTGGTGGTGCTCAGGGTGCCGGACGTGGTGAGGTTCCGCTGGGCGTTCGCCGTCTCGGTCCGCTCCAGGTCCGCCAGGGCGGTGAGCTGGTCGGGGGTGAGGGAGGCCAGCATGCGCTCCACGTCGGAGAGGCGGGCCCGTACCTCGTCACGCTGCTTCCGCTGCCCCTCGGCGAGCGCAAGCCGGGTGTCGAGTGCCCTGCGGGCCCGGCGGGTCAGGTCGGCCTGTCTGCGCTCGTCGTCGGCCAGCCGGCCCACCGTCTTCGCCCGCCGGCGTGCCAGTTCGCCGATGACATGGCCCTCGTCGAGCGCGTGCTGCGGGTCGCGGGCGAGGAGCAGGCGGAGGTACGGGGAGAGCCCGGTGGAGCTCTGGTACTGCTGCCGGGCCAGCCGGCCCGCCTCGTCCTTGCTGCTGTGCAGGGAGAGCCGGGCCTCGGTCAGCTCGCCGTTCAGCCGGTTCACCTCGGTGCGCTGCCGGTTCAGCCGCTCCTCGGCCGCGTTGTAGGTCTCGGTGGCCTGCTCGGCCTGCCGGTACGCCTGTTGAAGGTCCGTCAGCAGCTCGGCGACCGGCCGCCCCGGGTCGGGTACGGCGAGTGCGGGCAGGGGCGTGAGGACGGCCTGGGCCGCCGCCACCGCGGCCGTACAGGCCAGACGCAGAAACCTTCCTGGCACGTCATCACCTCCGATGCGGGACGGTCTCTCCGTTCCACATCGCGATGATCACGTGATTATCAGACGTGTATGCGTGGCCCGCGCGGCGAGTGCGGCGATTCGGCCCAGTCATATCACCCGACGGTGTCACCGGTCGGTGTCACTCGTGGGCGTCGTCCGGCCCGCCGGGTGGCGTCGCGTCCGGTGCGGGGGCCGGGTCCGGGTCCGGCTTCGACCACGGCCACTTCGGCCTGCCGCCGCCCGCCGCGCCGCCCCTGCCCGTCGGGGCGTACTCGTACTTCCAGCCCTGGGAGAGACCCAGGCGCTTGCTCTGTCCGCGGGACACGCGGCGGTAGACCAGGACCGTGGGCGGCCCGCCGGCCGGGTCCGGGACCGGGATGCGGTACGTCTTCGGTGGGTGGCCGGTCATGCCGAGCAGCACGGGCAGCACCCGCCCGTCCATGGGGCCGCCCTCGAAGGGGGTGTCCTGACTCTTCACGGCACCAGTTTCAGACATCCGCCGCGAGGGCGTCGACGAGGGCGGCGGTCTGCGGGTCGCGGCGCGCGGTCACGCTGAGTACGGCGACGAACTGGTCGACCAGCCAGTCCCGCAGCTCGTCGACGGGCGGCTGCTTGTCCTCGTCGAGCCAGATGAGGGAGGCCGCCTCGACGGCGGTGATCCACATCCGGACGGTCATCCGCAGCCGGGGGCCCGGGGCGGCGACGTCCAGGTGGCTGAGAATGTGCTGCGCGGCGGCCCGCCGTACGCCGTCCACGATCGCCGTCGTCCGCGAGGTCTCGACCACGCTGCCGCCCTGGAGCAGGGCGCTGAAGCCGGCGTCGTGCTGGTCGACGAAGGCGAGGTAGCGGTCGAGGGCGCGGGCGAGACGGGGCAGGAGGGGGCCCTCACGGGGCTCGTCGAAGCAGTGCTCGAGCTCCTCGGCGGCCGACCTGAGGGCGGCCTCGTAGAGCTGCTGCTTGCCGCCGGGGAAGTAGCGGTACACCAGGGGGCGGGAGACCCCGGCCGCCTCCGCCACGTCGTCGAGCGACACGTCCTCCGGCACGCGGTGCGCGAAGAGGGAGAGGGCCGCGTCGAGCAGCTGACTGCGCCGCTCCTCGACGGACAGCCTACGGTAGGCGGGGGTGGCGGCCTGCGGGCTCATGAGATCAGCGTATGCGCTCCGCTCGGGGGGCCGCGACGGTAGCCGGTCGGGTGCGGCGCCGTCGTGGCTGGTAGCGCAGTTCCCCGCGCCCCTAGAAGCAGGGGGCTGCGCAAGCGCCCCTTTAGGGGCGCGGGGAACTGCGCGAGCAACCCCCACGCACCCGCGGCCGAAAACGGATCAGGCGCCGGCGGCCACCGAGGCCAGGTACGCCTCCGTCTTCTCCGGCTCGTAGAAGAAGTTCTCGTAGTCGGAGGGGTCGTTGAAGCCGTTGGCGAAGCGGTCGGCGACCGGAGGGAGCTGGCCCGCGGCGCCGATCAGGTTGAGGATGTGCTCCGGCGGGGGTGCCAGCATGGCGTTCGTCCACTTGGTGACGTGCTGGGCCGTGTTCCAGTAGCGGTCGAACGTCTCCTGCATCCAGGTCTCGTCGAACTCCTTCTCGCCGTTCTCGAGGATCGAGGCGAGGTAGGAGGCGGCGCACTTGGCGGCGGAGTTGGAACCCTGGCCCGTGATCGGGTCGTTGGCGACGACGACGTCCGCGACGCCGAGGACCAGGCCGCCGCCGGGGAGGCGGCCGATCGGGTTGCGGACGGTGGGGGCGTAACGGCCGGCGAGGGTGCCGCCGGCGTCGGTCAGTTCGACCTTGCCGGCCCGCGCGTGCTCCCAGGGCGTGTACCGCTCCATGAGTTCCAGGGTCAGGGAGAGGTGCTCCGAGGGGTCCTTGACGCCGTTGAAGACGTCCAGCGGGCCGCCGGGTATGCCCTCCCAGAAGAGGATGTCGGCGGGGCCGGAGGTGGTGAGGGTCGGCATGACGAAGAGTTCACCCACGCCGGGGACCAGGTTGCAGCGGACCGCGTAGTAGTCCGGGTGCTCGGGGCGGGGGCCGAGGCCGTGGACGTAGGAGACGGCCAGGGCGCGCTGCGGCTCCGTGTACGGGGAGCGGGAGGCGTCACGGCCGAACATGGAGACAAGCTCGCCCTTGCCGGCCGAGACCAGCACCAGGTCGTACGTGCGGGCGAAGTAGTCCAGGTCGCCGACGGCCGCGCCGTGGATGACCAGCTGGCCGCCGCGCTGGGCGAAGGTCTCCATCCAGCCGGCCATCTTCACCCGCTGGTCGACCGACTGCGCGTACCCGTCGAGCTTGCCCACCCAGTCGATGGCACGGGCCGCGGGACCCTCGGCCCAGGAGCCGGGGGCCGCGACCGAGACGCCGAGTCCTTCGATCTTCGGGGCCTGGGACTCCCAGAAGTTCAGCTGGAGATCGCGCTCGTGCTGCAGTGCCGTGTGGAACATGCACTGCGTCGACATGACCCGCCCGGAGCGGATCTCGTCCGCGGTCCGGTTCGACATCAGGGTGACCTCGTAGCCGTGCGACAGGAGGCCGAGGGCGAGCTGGAGACCGGACTGGCCGGCCCCCACGACGAGTATCTTCCGCATGCGGTGGTGGCTCCTAAGGGTTCAGAAGATCTACCCGGGGTGCTACTCGGGGGTTTCGTCCAGCGCGTGGGCGACCAGGGACAGCAGTGTCTCGATGGCCGAGATCCGACGGCGGGCGTCCATGATCATTACAGGTATGTGCGGAGGGATCGTCAATGCCTCGCGCACGTCCTCGGGTTCGAAGCGCTCGCTGCCGTCGAAGTGGTTGACCGCGACGACGTACGGCAGCCCGCAGCTCTCGAAGTAGTCCAGCGCCGGGAAGCAGTCCTTCAGGCGCCGGGTGTCCGCGAGGACGACGGCGCCGATCGCGCCGCGCACCAGGTCGTCCCACATGAACCAGAACCGCTGCTGGCCCGGCGTGCCGAACAGGTAGAGCACCAGGTCGTCGTCGAGCGTGATGCGGCCGAAGTCCATGGCCACGGTGGTGGTCGTCTTGCCGGGCGTGGCGGTGAGGTCGTCGGTCTCCTCGCTCGCCTCGGTCATCAGCGCCTCGGTCTGCAGGGGCGTGATCTCCGAGACGGCCGTGACCAGCGTGGTCTTGCCGACGCCGAAGCCGCCGGCCACGACTATCTTCGTGGCGATCGGGGCCCGGCTGCGGTCCGTCTGCCAGGACCGCTCTTGCTCCTCCCCGTCGAGGAGCGGGTTGACGCCGGTGACGTCAGAGACGGCGTAGTCCACTCAGCACCCTTTCCAGCAGAGCGCGGTCCGGGCGGCCGGCGCCGTGCCCCGTCCCGGTGCCGTACACACGGATCTTTCCCTGGTCCGCGAGGTCACTGAGCAGGACCCGGACCACACCGAGCGGCATCTTCAGCAGCGCGGCGATCTCGGCCACCGTGCGCATACGGCGGCACAGTTCGACGATGGCCCGCATCTCCGGCATCACCCGGGTGTTGAGGGAACCATTCGTCAGTTCCTTGCGCTCCTCCGGGGCCTCAAGGGCGGCCACGAAAGTCTCGACCAGCAGGACGTGGCCGAAGCGGGTACGGCCGCCGGTGAGCGAGTAGGGGCGGACGCGGGCGGGTTTGCGGTCGCCGCCGCGTACGGGGAGGTTCTGCCTGCGGTTCTTCGGCGCGTTGCTCATCGGCCGCTCCTCGGCGCGTCGGCCTCCAGTGACTGGCGTAGCTCGGTGCGGAGTTCGGGGGTGAGGACGTGGCCGGCGCGGCCGACGAACAGTGCCATGTGATATGCCACCACGCTCATGTCGCACTCCGCGCTGCCGTGCACACCCAGCAGCGAGCCGTCGCTGATCGACATGACGAAGAGGCTGCCCTCGTCCATCGCGACCATCGTGTGCTTGACCGGACCGAACTCCATCAGCTTGGCGGTGCCGACGGTGAGGCTGCCGATGCCGGAGACGATGGTGGCGAGGTCGGCGGAGGAGCCGCGCGGGCCCTTCCGCTTCTCGTTCCTGGCCTCGCGGGCCTCCTCGTTCCGGCCGGGGTCCGAGGAGAGCAGGAGCAGCCCGTCCGAGGAGACCACGGCGACCGACTGGATACCGGGCACCTCCTCGATGAGGTTGCTCAGCAGCCAGTGCAGGTTGCGGGCCTCACTGCTCAGTCCGAAGGTACTGGGCGCGGTCAACTGCTTGCCTCCTCGACAGTGCCCCCCGTGGCTTCTTCGGATACGGCTGTTGCGGGTACGGCTGTTGCGGATACGGCTGTTGCGGTGCTCGGCACCTTGTTCTGCCCCGTCTGCTCGGCGATCTCCGCCTCCACGTCACGCCGGCCGGCGTCGGCGCCCCGGCGGAAGCCACCGAGCCTGCGGCGGAGGGCGTCCGCGTCGACGCCGGTGCTGCGCTGGCGGGGCGGTGGGGCGGGAGCGGTGATCCTGGGCGTGCGCTTGGGGAGGCCCTTGCTGGTGACCTCGTCATCATCCGCCTCGGCTTCGCCTTCGGCGGTTTCGTTCCGACCCGCACCACCCGTGCGGCTTTCGTGGTCAAGTGCCGGTGGCCCCAGTGGGGCGAGTTCGCCGCCGGCGGCTGCGGGCAGCGGTCGCGCGTGGTCCTCGACGTCGGCGGATTGCGGTCGGGTCCGCGTCTCGGCGTCGGCAGGGTGCGCCGGCTCTCCGGCCGGGCCCGCCCCCGTACCCGGCTCCGGATCCAGCGGGACCAGGAGTTCCATCGTCGTCTCGGCGAACGTCTCCGCGGGCGCCTTCGGGCGGGCCGTCGGCTCGGGGGCCGCCGGCTTCGGCGGGGCCGCCTGTTCGTGGGCGGGCTGCTCGTCCGCCTCCCGTACTGCCTTCTCCGCCAGCGTCACCAGGAGGTCGCCGGACGTGGAGCGGCCGTACAGGACGTTGGAGTTGACCTCCGCGTCCGCGCCGGGGAGGGAGAAGGCGTGGGCGCCGGCCGGGGTCGTCGTGGCCGAGGGGACCGCCGGCGGGGCCTTGGCCAGCAGCGGCTGGGGCAGGACCACGACCGCGGCCACCCCGCCCTGCTTCTGCTCGCGCAGCTGGACGCGGACACCGTGCCGGTGGGCCAGCCGGGCCACCACGTAGAGGCCGAGGCCGAGACCGTCCTCGCCCTCCTGGTCGTAGGGCGACTCGGGGTCGAACTCGGCGAGTCGGCCGTTGAGGCGGACCATGCGGTCGGCCGTCATGCCGATGCCCTCGTCCTGGACGGAGAGCATGACCTCGCCGCTCTCCAGCAGCCAGCCGGAGATCTCGACGGGGACGTCGGGCGGGGAGGACGCGGTGGCGTTCTCCATGAGCTCGGCGAGGAGGTGGGAGAGGTCGTCGGCGGCGAAGCCGGCCACGTGTGCGTGCGGGGGGAGCGACGCGATCCGGACCCGCTCGTAGCGCTCGATCTCGCTGACCGCGGCCCGGACGACGTCCACCAGCGGGATCGGGCCCGCGTGCTGCTGGACGTGTTCGGTGCCGGCGAGGACCAGGAGGTTCTCGCTGTGGCGGCGCATGACCGTGGCGAAGTGGTCGAGCTTGAAGAGGGTCGACAGGCGGTCGGGGTCCTGTTCGCGCTCCTCCAGGGTCTCGATGACCGCCAGCTGGCGTTCGACCAGGCCGAGGGTGCGCAGCGCGAGGTTGACGAAGGTGGAGCCGATGCTGGTGCGCAGCCGCTCCAGCTGGCCGGCGGCGTCGGTGACCTCGGCGCGCAGTTCCTCGCGGGCGTCGGCCATCTTCTGGCGCTGGCCGACCAGGTGCTTGCGGTCGGTCTCCAGGGTGGCGATGCGGTCGTAGAGCTCGGCGGCGTGCGCGTGCAGGGCGTTGACGGAGCGGACGACCTGGGCGAACTCGTCGTTGCGGCCGGTGAAGGCGATCGGTTCCGCGGTGCGCGGGTCCTCTGCCTCGGCGAGGCGGGCCGAGCCCCGGCGGAGCACGGAGAGCGGGCGGGTGAGGGTGCGGGCCATGGCCGTGGCGATGCCGACCGCGACCAGCATCAGGGCGCCGAGCACCGCGACCCGGATCTCCAGCGCGGTGACGTCGTCGTCGCGGAGCCCCGCGAGGTCCTTGGTGCGGCGGTCGTAGAGGGCCGACTCCACACCGCGCATCAGCTCGACCCGGGCGGTCAGCGCCGCGTCCAGCTTCTTGGTGCCGGTGCCGAGGTCGTCGTCGGAGAGGGTCGGCTGGTCGGTGAGGGCGGCCAGGTACTTGTCGGCGTCGTTGACGTCGTTGCCGGTGACCGTGGAGTCATACGAGTCGACCGCCGTCTTGGGCGCGGTGTCGCGGAAGTCGGCGAGGGCCGCGTCGGCGCGCAGCCGGGCCTGCTGGGCGGCGGCGGCGAGCGCCTCGCGCTGCTTCTTGTCGGCCTCGGAGGTGGTGGTGCTGGTGGTGGACAGACCGGTGATCGGGTCGATCGTGGTCTGGGTGGTGCTCGGGATGTTCAGGGCGGCGAGCAGCAGGCCCCGGGCCGCCGCGGACTGCTGGACGGCGGAGTCCAGTTCGGCGAGCGCGTAGGCGCCGGAGCCGGCCCTCGGGGGCATCTGCTCGGCCAGTTCCTCGGCGAGCCGGTGCAGTTCGGTGATGGTCTGCGTGTACGCCTCGTGGGTTTCGAGGGCCGTGCTCTTGCCGGTGAGCGCCGCTCGGCGGACGGCGGCGATGCCGTCGAGGTCGGTGCGCAGCCAGCCGGGGGCGTCGGTGTCCGCGCGCAGGTCCTCGACCTGGCGGTCGACGCGGGCGCTGCGGTCCTCCGAGGGCGCCTTGGACTTGGGGCGGCCCGCCGCGATGTAGGAGGTGACCTCGTCGCGCTCGTCGGCCAGCGAGTTGGCGAGGGCCAGCGCGTCCTGGGTGCGGCCGGCCAGGGTCACCAGGTCCTGGGAGTCGCTCAGCTGCCCGGAGGCGGTGAGCAGGGCGGGCGCTCCGGCCCCCGCGATCGCGGCGGCGACCACGGCCACGGCCAGGATCAGCCGGGTGCGGACGTGCTTGGGGCGGCCGGTGCCGACGGGGGCCGCGGCGCCCGTTTCGGAGGCCGTCTTCTTGCCTGCGCGCCGAGGCCGCGTCTTCTGCACCGGTGCTCGCATTCCTGAACTCGTGTACCCAAGGGGTTGGGTGGCACCCCGTCATAATCCCCGGCATTTCGGTGCCAAGTGGTGCGTGCACCCGATTCGTACGGTCCCCGACCCTCCCAGCGCCGGTGGGCGGTGGTCTCGCATCGCTCCAGCCGCCACCCGAAGGAGTGAACATCGGAGGGGAGTTGGCGGGCAAGTTCCGGCGGACCGTGCGGGGTCCTTTTCCGGCTGGCCGGTTGGACGCGGACGGCGGGCTTTGGCAGGATTCGCCACCGCACCTTCCCGGAGTGCGTCATTCCCTCCCAAAACAGGCGGCTGACCTGCGGGACCGCATCAATTCCAAGGTCGTTGCCAGCCTTTGGTGAAGCCTGTGGAGGGGTCGTGCAGACTGGCCGAATGCGTACTGACGTCGTTTCGGAACCCGGCGCCGCCGACCGCCCCAACGAGGACTTCGCCGGTGTCGGGCTTCCCGCCTCGGGGCAGGGGGGTTGCCTGATCGTCCTGGACGGGGTCACCCCGCCGCGGGACGGCACCGGGTGTCTGCATTCCGTCCCCTGGTTCACCGCGCGACTGGGCGGCGCGCTGACCGAACTGACCGTTTCGCGAGGAGATCTGACGCTGCGGGAGATCCTCGAACGGGCGATCGACCGCACGGCGGCCGCACACGGTGACACCTGTGACCTTTCTCACCCGCGTACGCCCCAGGCGACGGTCGTGCTGAGCCGCTGGTCCGAGGAGACGGTGGAGTTCCTGGTCCTGTCCGACTCCGCGCTGCTCCTGAGGTCCCCCGCCGGCACGGTCACCCCGGTCCTGGACGACCGGCTCGACCGCGTGCCCCGCGCCTCGCTCGCCTCGGACGCGATCGCCGACGCCACGGTCCGCAACCGGGAGGGCGGCTTCTTCACGGCCGCCGCCGACCCCTCGGTGGCCGCCCGCGCGGTCACCGGGACCGTGCCCCGCGCCGAGGTCCGCGCACTGGCCGCGCTCACGGACGGGGCGACCCGCTGGACGGAGAGGTTCCGCGAGGGCGACTGGACGGCCCTCCTCGACGTCGTCCGCAAGGAGGGGGCGCGGGCGCTGGTCGACCGGGTGCGGGAGCTGGAGGCGGCCGACCGGGAGGAGCGGGTGTTCCTGCGGCGGAGCAAGACGCACGACGACGCGACGGTGGTGTACGTCGAGCTGTGAGGCTCCCGGTGGCGACGTGACGGCGCGGCGGCATCACGGCAGCACGGCGCGGCGGCATGACGGCGTGGCGGCGTGGCGGCTACTTCGCCATGACGCCGTTCAACTGCTGCAGCAGCCGGGCCAGTTCCGCGACCTCGCTGCGGTCCCAGTGGGCGAGCTGGCGGACGTAGCGGCCGCGGCGGGCCTCGCGGACCGTGCCGACCCGGCGCCGGCCCTCGTCGGTGAGGGCGACCAGCCAGGCTCGCCCGTCGGCCGGGTCGGGCTCCCGGGCGATCAGGCCGAGCTCCTCCAGGGCGCGCAGCTGGCGGGACATGGTGGCCTTGCCGACGCCGATGTAGCCGGCCAGTTCGGTGGCACGCTGGCCGCCGCACTCGTCGAGCCGCACGAGCAGTCCGTACGCGGCGGACTCCAGGTCGGGGTGGACCTCCCGGGCCATCTCGCCCTGGCTGGCCCGGGCGCGGCGCAGCAGCACCGTCAACTCGCGCTCCAGGGCCAGGAACTCCTGGTCCGCGCCGCTCGGCGTCAACCCGGTGGCGGGGCGGTGTCCGTCGCCCTGTTCGTCCTCGTGCACGTCAGCACCCCTGATCGGTTTCACAGTCCTGAAAGTTTCCGTCAATCCCCGTCATCGCCGCAGCTCGCCAAGTATTCCGCAGGCTCAGACCAACGGCAGCCTCCGGACCCCCTTCCCCCGGGGTCCGCACCGTGCGTAGCGTCTGCACCCAGGAAATTGATGGCATGCCCACGCCAGCGGTTGGGGTCACGCCGTGTGACACCGCGTCGTGTCGCGCCGCGTAGACCGACCGCCTCTGGCATATCTGGGATCTTCACCTCACCCCACGGAGGCACGTCATGCCCGTGCACAGACCCACCCCCACACTCCTCACCACCCTCTTCACGCTGCTGCTCGCGGCGCTCTCCCCGCTCCCCGCCCACGCCGACGCGTCCGGCCCGGCGGTCCCGGTCCGCGGCTCGGCGTACATGGGCATCGGCGTCCTGGCCCACGACGGCCAGAGCGGCACGCCCAAGACCGGCCTCGCCACCCAGACCGAGGGTGTCGACGTAGCCAGCTACCAGGGCGACGTCGCCTGGCCGACCCTGCTGAGCAGCGGGGTCAGATGGGCGTACTCCAAGGCCACGGAAGGCACGTACTACACCAACCCCTACTTCGCCCAGCAGTACAACGGCTCCTACGACGTCGGCATGACCCGCGGCGCATACCACTTCGCGACCCCGGACACCACGGGCGGCGCCACCCAGGCCGACTACTTCGTCGACCACGGCGGCGGCTGGTCCCAGGACGGCCGGACCCTGCCCGGCGTCCTCGACATCGAGTGGAACCCGTACGGCGGAGCGTGCTACGGCAAATCCGCGAGCGGGATGGTCACCTGGATCACCGACTTCCTGAACCGGTACAAGGCCCGGACGGGCCGGGCCGCCGTCATCTACACGGCGACCAGCTGGTGGAAGGACTGCACCGGCAACTACAGCGGCTTCGGCGCCAACAACCCGCTGTGGGTCGCCCGGTACGCCTCGGACGTGGGCACGCTGCCGGCCGGCTGGTCCACGTACACGATGTGGCAGTACACCTCGACCGGACCGACGGTCGGGGACCACGACAAGTTCAACGGGGCCGTCGACCGGGTGGTCGCATTCGCCAACGGGTGACCGGCTGACGCGCAGGGCGAAGGCCCGGGTCCCCTCGCGGGGACCCGGGCCCTCTGCTTCCGGCAGCGTCCGTCACGCCGCTACCGGAACCTCCGGCACCGCGCCGTTCACGGCGGGCGCGAGCGCCAGCTCCAGGACCTGCCGGACGTCGGTCACGGCGTGGACGTCGAGCTTGTCCAGCACCTCGGCCGGGACGTCGTCCAGGTCGGCCTCGTTGCGCTTCGGGATGATGACGGTCGTCACCCCGGCGCGCTGGGCGGCGAGCAGCTTCTGCTTCACGCCGCCGATGGGCAGCACCCGGCCGGTCAGCGAGACCTCGCCGGTCATCGCCACGTCCGTGCGGACCAGCCGCCCGGAGAGCAGCGACGCGAGGGCCGTCGTCATCGTGATGCCGGCGCTCGGGCCGTCCTTCGGCACCGCGCCCGCCGGGAAGTGGATGTGCACGCCCCGGTCCTTCAGGTCACCGACCGGCAGTTCCAGTTCGGCGCCGTGCGAGCGGAGGAAGGACAGGGCGATCTGCGCCGACTCCTTCATCACGTCGCCCAGCTGACCGGTGAGGGTCAGACCCGCCGCGCCCGTCTCCGGGTCGGCGAGGGAGGCCTCGACGAAGAGGACGTCGCCGCCGGCGCCGGTGACCGCGAGGCCGGTCGCCACTCCGGGGACCGCCGTGCGCCGCTCGGCCGGGTCCTGCGCGGACTCGGGCACGTGGTGCGGCCGGCCGATCAGGGCCCGCAGGTCCTCGTCCTTGATCGTGAACGGCAGCTCCCGCTCGCCCAGTTCGTGCTGCGCGGCCACCTTGCGGAGCAGCCGGGCGATCGAGCGCTCCAGGGTGCGGACGCCCGCCTCGCGGGTGTACTCGCCGGCGAGCTTGCGCAGCGCGCTCTCGTCGAGCGTCACCTCGTCCTTGCCGAGACCGGCCCGGTCCAGCTGGCGCGGGAGCAGGTGGTCACGGGCGATGACGACCTTCTCGTCCTCGGTGTAGCCGTCCAGGCGGACCAGCTCCATACGGTCGAGCAGGGCCTCCGGGATCGCCTCCAGGACGTTGGCGGTGGCGAGGAAGACGACGTCGGACAGGTCGAGTTCGACTTCCAGGTAGTGGTCGCGGAAGGTGTGGTTCTGCGCCGGGTCCAGGACTTCGAGCAGGGCCGCGGCCGGGTCGCCGCGGAAGTCGGAGCCCACCTTGTCGATCTCGTCGAGCAGGACGACCGGGTTCATCGAACCGGCCTCCTTGACCGCCCGCACGATCCGGCCGGGCAGCGCGCCGACGTACGTACGGCGGTGACCGCGGATCTCCGCCTCGTCCCGGACGCCGCCGAGGGCGACGCGGACGAACTTCCGCCCCATCGCATGGGCGACCGACTCACCGAGCGAGGTCTTGCCGACACCGGGCGGGCCGACGAGGGCCAGCACGGCACCGCCACGGCGCCCGCCGATGACTCCGAGCCCCCGGTCGTTACGGCGCTTGCGCACCGCCAGGTACTCGGTGATCCGCTCCTTAACGTCCTCCAGGCCGGCGTGCTCGGCGTCCAGGATCGCCTTGGCGCCCTGGATGTCGTACGCGTCCTCCGTCCGCTCGTTCCACGGCAGTTCCAGCACCGTGTCCAGCCAGGTGCGGATCCACGAGCCCTCGGGCGACTGGTCGCTGGACCGCTCCAGCTTGTCGACCTCCTTGAGGGCGGCCTCCCGGACCTTCTCCGGCAGGTCGGCGGCCTCCACGCGGGCGCGGTAGTCGTCGGACTCCTCGCCGTCCTTCGCGGCGTCGCCGTTCAGCTCGCGCAGCTCCTTGCGGACCGCCTCCAGCTGGCGGCGGAGCAGGAACTCGCGCTGCTGCTTGTCGACGCCCTCCTGGACGTCCTTGGCGATGGTCTCGGCCACGTCCTGCTCGGCGAGGTGGTCGCGCAGCTGCTGGGTGGCGAGCTTGAGCCGGGCGACCGCGTCGACGGTCTCCAGCAGCTCGATCTTCTGTTCGGTCGTCAGGAAGGGCGAGTAGCCGGAGTTGTCGGCGAGCTGGGACACGTCGTCGATGGCCTGTACCCGGTCCACGACCTGCCAGGCGCCGCGCTTGCGCAGCCAGGCGGTGGCGAGGGCCTTGTACTCCTTGACCAGTTCGGTGACATGACCGGGCACCGGGTCCGGGACGTTCTCGTCGATACGGGTGCCCTCCACCCACAGGGCGGCACCCGGGCCGGTCGTACCGGCGCCGATGCGTACCCGGTAGCGGCCGCGGATCAGCGCGCCCGGGTCGCCGTCGGCGAGGCGGCCGACCTGCTCGATGGTCCCGAGCACACCGGTGCCCGGGTAGGTCCCGTCGACACGCGGCACCAGCAGCACCCTGGGCTTGCCGGGCTCGGTGCGGGCGGCGGCCTGCGCTGCCTCCACGGCGGCGCGTACATCAGCGTCCTTCAGGTCCAGCGGGACCACCATCCCGGGCAGCACGACCTCGCCGTCGAGAGGCAGCACAGGGAGGGTGAGTGATGCGGACGTCGAAGCCATGATCTCCCCTTCGGCAGTCAACTTGAGTTATGCCGACTCAATGCATGTGAGCCACCGAATGTTCCCAAGCGTGCGTTCGCTGTCAGCGATCGGCTGCCGACCTGGCCGTACGGGGGATACGGCGGATGCGTACACCGCGAAAAACAGTTGATCGGCACGGGCGCATTCCCCGTACGGTCGGCCGGTGACCGACACCGACACCACCGCGGCCTGGCTCGCCGCCTACGACGCCCAGATGCGCGCCGTCCAGCCCGTCCCCGCGCCCGGCATCACCTACGAGCACGACGGGCCCGTCCTCCGGGTCGTGGGCCAGCACCGCGGCTTCGTCACCGGACCGCGCGACTGGGGCGGCGTGCGCGGCCCCGAGCTGGACGCGCTGATCGCCCGGCAGCGGGACTTCTTCGCGGCGCGCGGCGAGGCGGTGGAGTGGAAGACGCGCGGGCACGACGACCCGGCGGACCTCCCCGACCGGCTGCGGGCGGCGGGCTTCGTGCCCGAGCCGCAGGAGACGGTCGTGGCCGCCCCGGTCGCGGACCTGGCCGTGCAGTCCCCGGCGCTCCCCCCGGAGGTGGTCCTGCGCCGGGTCACCGCCGACGCGGACCTGGAGCGGATCGCCGCGCTGGAGACCGCCGTGTGGGGCGAGGACATGGCGTGGGTCGCCGACTACCTCAGGGGCCGGCTCACGGTCGCGCCCGACGACAACGAGGTGTTCGTGGCCGAGGCGGCCGGCGAGGTCGTGTCGGCGGCCTGGGTCGCCTTCCGCCCCGGCACGGACTTCGCCATGCTGCTGGGCGGCTCCACGCTGGCCGAGTGGCGCGGCAAGGGTATCTACCGCGCCCTGGTGGCCCTCCGCGCAACCCGCGCGGCGGCCCGCAACGCGCCCTACCTCCTCGTCGAGGCCTCCGACGACAGCACCCCGATCCTGAAACGACTGGGCTTCACAGCAATGACAACGACAACGCCGTATGTGTGGACCCCGACCGCCTGAAACGCGCCCCAAAGGGGCGCGGGGCTGTATTCGATATGCGGCTACCGCCGCGTGGGCGCGAACAGCCGCGGCGTTGCCCCCCCGGCCCGCTGAAACGCGCCCCAAGGGGGCGGGGGGAACTGCGCGAGCCACCACAGCGCACCCGCACCCGGCAACCGCCCGGCACCCACTACGGCAAGTGGCCCCGCCAGGCAGGCACCGCCGGACAACGCCGTCGGCGCTGGGCACCGTTGCGGAGGGAAGAGAAGAAGGGCCGGCATCCGCCTCCCACGCGACTGCCATGACTCCGCAAGGCCACCGCTACACCACCGCAACGCAACTCACAGGAAAGAAGCCGAAACTGCCAGCAGATTCACAGTGAACGGCGGCGGCACACAACGGGGCTCGGGGGAAACATGGTTGAGAAGCAGTCGGCGCCCAGGCGGCCGGCACGGCGTGCCGTGCTCACCGGCGCCGCCGTCGTCGCGGCCGGCGCCACCGTCCCGTTGACCCTGCGGGCCATGGACGACGGCCCCGGCTCCCCCACCCCCGCCCGCACCGCCCCCGCGGCACCGGTCGCCAGCCGCCCCCCGGCGGCCCCGGCCTCGCCGACCTCGACGGCCTCCCCTCTCCCCCGCACGGACCCGCGCCCGAACATCCTCCTGGTCCTCACCGACGACCAGCCGAAGGAGACGGACTGGGCGATCCGCCGTACCGCCGACTGGCTGGGCGGGCAGGGCGTGACCTTCACGCGGGCGCACGCCAACACCCCGCTCT
This sequence comes from Streptomyces sp. NPDC047061, assembly GCF_040643955.1. Lineage (NCBI taxonomy): Bacteria > Bacillati > Actinomycetota > Actinomycetes > Kitasatosporales > Streptomycetaceae > Streptomyces > Streptomyces sp. NPDC047061. The sequence goes on along the minus strand of NZ_JBEYVI010000011.1, from coordinate 87,828 downwards.
GCGCGCCCTCGCGGGCCTCGATCATGTCCGGGCGGTACGCGCACCACCACGGTGTCCTCGACACCCGCCACCCGTACCACCTCGACCAGCACACCACCGTGCAGCGCCAGTTGCGCGAGGCCGGCTACCGCACCGGCCTGTTCGGCAAGTACCTCAACTACTGGCACACCGGCGACAACCCGCCGCACTTCGACGAGTGGCTGCTGCAGGAGCCCGTGGCCTACTACGACGGCCACTACAACGACAACGGCACCGTCCGGAACATCCCCGGCTACAACACCACCGTCATCCGGGACCGCGCCCTCGCCTTCATCGACAGGTCCCGGACCGACACCCGGCCCTGGTTCGCGTACGTCGCCACCCGCAGCGCGCACGAACTCAACATCCCGGAGCGGAAGTACGCGGACGCGCGCGTGCCGGAGTGGCCGGGCCGGCCATCCGTGTACGAGGGCGACAAGACCGACAAGCCGCCGTTCCTGCGCACCGCGCAGCACACGTACGACCAGGGGAAGGCGCTGCGCGGGCGCCAGTTGCGCACCCTGCTGTCGGTGGACGACGCGATGCGGGACTTCCAGGACAAGCTGCGCGCGCTGGGCCAGCTGGAGAACACGCTCGTGCTGTACACCAGCGACCACGGGCTGTGCTGGGCGGACCACGGCTGGCTGCGCAAGTCGGTGCCGTACCGGCCGAGTCTGGAGGTGCCGTTCTGGCTGTCCTGGCCGGCGCACGGCCTGGGCAGGGGCACCGTCGACGACCGGCTCACCGGGCATGTCGACATCGCCCCGACCTTCCTGGACGCGGCCGGCATCACCCCGGACACCCCGCACGACGGCCACTCGCTCCTCGACGCCCGCAACGACCGCGACCTCCTCCTCGCCGAGTGGTGGTGGAACCGGCAGGACAAGGAGCCGATCCACACCTGGGCCACCCATGTCGGCAGGTCCACGCAGTACACGGAGTACTACCGCACCCGCCTCGACGGGCAGGGCCGGCCCACGCAGGGCGACGGCGCGGTCCTCTTCCGCGAGTTCTACGACCTGGCCGCCGACCCGTACCAGCTCACCAACCGCCTGCACGGCGCCACGGCCGAAGAGGAAGCGGCCCTCGGCATCCCGGAGTTGGCGCAGGGCCTGGCGGCGGCGCGGCGCGCCTGAGGGCTCAGCCGACGACGGCGACAGGGGCGGCGCCGGGGACGGCCGGGTCCTGGGTCCGCTCCTGGGCCCGCTCCTGCCGCCAGCGTCGTACCACCGGCCAGAGCGTTGTCCCGATGGCCAGCGCGATCACGTGGCCCCAGTCGGTCATCGGGTCCTGGAAGGCGATGAGGTCGGTGACGAGGCTGTAGCCGACCAGGGCGAGCAGCGGCCAGCGGAGCCAGGGGGCGAGGAGGCCGGAGAGCGCGCCGATGCTGGCGGCCACGCCGAAGCTGATGCCGTAGTCGAGGCGGTGCAGGGAGGTGTCGGGGAGGTGGCCGGCCAGGACCGCGAGGCCGACCGGTACCTCGGTCGCGAGCGTCGCGAGGACATGGCCCGTCAGGAAGACGAGGATCGCGCGGGCACCCCCTATCCGCCGCTCCAGCGCGGTCAGGACGAGCACGAAGGCCAGGGCGAACGGCGACAGCAGCCCGCCCGCGATCCACAGCGCACTGGCCAGCAGGACGAAGACCGGGGTGCGCAGCAGGTGCGCGACGTCGGTGCTGGAGTCCTGGTAGAGCGCGTGCAGCAGGCCGGGACTCGCACAGCTCGCGAAGAGCGAGGTGAGGGCCAGGAGCGCCGTGTAGGTGAAGGTGACCGGGGTGCCGGTGGGGGTGGGGAGCAGCCGCCAGGGCAGCAGGCGCCTGGCGATCGGGCGCCAGGCGTACGACGGGAAGGCGGGGCGGGGGGTTGCCCGGGCGGGGGTCGCGACCGGGCCGCGCTGGCGGGGCACGCCGTCCAGGAGGGCGGCGACGTCCCCGGCGGGAAGGGGCTCGGGCGTGGGCGTCGATGAGGCCCTCGCGGTCCGTTCCACGGTGAGGCGCTCCTTCCGTTTCACCCCACCCTTCGCCGTGCCAGGAGGCGCTGTCTATGACCGAGGCCACCCGGGGGACGATTCACAGGATTTTCTGAAGAATCAAGAGGGGTCAGGAGGAACCATACGAGCCGCCTCCGGTCACCCTTGGGCGCGAAGCGCCGGGCGGCCCCTCGAACGGGTGACACCCGTGCGGCTGCCCGCCACCCGTAATTCGCGTGGCCGCAAAGCCCTGTTGGGGCAGGATGGCCGCCATGACCAGCTCAGCCTCCGCAACCTCCGCACAGGTCGGCCCCACTGGTTCTCCCGTCGTCCTGGACCGGCGCGAGGGGCCGTACGGCGAGGTGGTGCTGCGCAGACACGGCGAGCTCCTGCAGATCATCGCCAACGGCTGTTTCCTGATGGACACCTCCGACGGCCGCTCGGAGCGGTTGCTCGTGGATGCCGCCCGCCAGGCGCTGGACGGGCGGAGCGAACCGGCGGTGCTGATCGGCGGGCTGGGCGTCGGGTTCTCGCTCGCCCATGCCGCACAGGACCCCCGCTGGGGGCGGATCACGGTCGTGGAACGGGAGCCGGCGATCGTCGGCTGGCACCGGGACGGCCCGCTCTCCCCGTTCTCCGCCCGTGCGTTCGACGATCCGCGGACAACGATCGTCCGGAGCGATCTGGTTACTTACGTCCATGAGACATCGGACACGTTCGACGCACTGTGCCTGGACATCGACAACGGGCCTGGCTGGACCGTCGACGAGGGCAACGAGGGGCTCTACTCACCGGCCGGACTCGCGGGCTGCGCAAGGGTGTTGAGGCCGGGCGGGGTACTGGCCGTATGGTCGGCGCAGCCCTCTGCGGAATTCGAGGGATCCTTGCGGAATGCCGGGTTCCAACGGGTGCGTACCGAAGAGATCCCGGTTGCCCGGGGCGTTCCGGACGTCGTTCACCTTGCCGTCCGCCCTGGATAGCGAGTGCGCCTCCTGTCACCGTAATGTGCATCCCTGACGCGGATCATTCAAGCGTCAATCGCAGTCATGGGATCACCCCACTGGTTCCGGAAAGCACACAGGGGCGGGCGATGGAGCAGACACACACCTCGCACAACGGCACGGCGACGGCCACTCCGGGCGCCCAGCGCCGGGTTCTGGTCGTCGAGGACGACCCCACGATCGTCGACGCCATCGCGGCCCGCCTGCGCGCCGAGGGGTTCCTCGTGCAAACAGCGGGCGACGGTCCGGCGGCCGTCGACACCGCCGAGGCCTGGCAGCCCGACCTGCTGATCCTCGACATCATGCTGCCCGGCTTCGACGGTCTGGAGGTCTGCCGGCGCGTGCAGGCCGCCCGTCCGGTGCCGGTGCTGATGCTCACCGCGCGGGACGACGAGACCGACATGCTGGTCGGCCTCGGGGTCGGTGCCGACGACTACATGACCAAGCCGTTCTCCATGCGGGAGCTGGCGGCCCGCGTCCACGTGCTGCTGCGGCGGGTGGAGCGGGCGGTCGTCGCGGCCTCCACGCCCCGTTCCGGCATCCTGCGCCTCGGCGAGCTGGAGATCGACCACGCACAGCGCCGGGTCCGGGTGCGCAGCGAGGACGTCCACCTCACCCCCACCGAGTTCGACCTCCTGGTGTGCCTGGCGAACACCCCGCGCGCGGTGCTCTCCCGCGAGCAGCTGCTCGCCGAGGTGTGGGACTGGGCGGACGCCTCCGGCACCCGCACGGTCGACAGCCACATCAAGGCGCTGCGCCGGAAGATCGGCGCCGAGCGGATCCGCACCGTGCACGGTGTGGGCTACGCCCTGGAGACACCGACGCCATGAGCGGGGGGCCGGCCGGACCGAGAGACCCCGCGGAGGAGCCCTGGGGCGCCGTACGCCCGTTCTCGATCAAGACCAAGCTGGGCGCGCTCGTCGTCGTCTCGGTGCTGATCACGACCGGTCTGTCGATCGTCGCGGTGCACACCAAGACGGAGCTGCGCTTCATCACGGTCTTCTCGATGATCGCCACACTGTTGATAACGCAGTTCGTGGCCCATTCGCTCACCGCGCCGCTGGACGACATGAACGCGGTGGCCCGGTCGATATCGCAGGGCGACTACACGCGCCGGGTGCGGGAGAACCGCCGGGACGAGCTGGGCGACCTGGCCGAGACGATCAACGTCATGGCCGACGAGCTGGAGGCCCAGGACCGCCAGCGCAAGGAGCTGGTCGCGAACGTCTCGCACGAGCTGCGCACGCCCATCGCGGGGCTGCGGGCCGTCCTGGAGAACGTCGTCGACGGCATCGCCGAGCCGGACACCGAGACGATGCGCACGGCCCTGAAGCAGACCGAGCGCCTCGGGCGCCTGGTCGAGACCCTCCTCGACCTGTCCCGGCTCGACAACGGGGTCGTACCGCTGCGCCAGCGCCGTTTCGAGGTGTGGCCGTACCTCTCCGGCGTGCTGAAGGAGGCCAACATGGTCGCCGGGGCGCGCGGGAGCATGGCCTCGGGCTCCGGGAACCACACCCGTACCGACGTCCACCTGCACCTCGACGTCTCGCCGCCCGAGCTGACCGCGCACGCCGACCCGGAGCGCATCCACCAGGTGGTGGCGAACCTCATCGACAACGCGGTCAAGCACAGCCCGGCGCACGGCCGGGTGACCGTGAAGGCGCGGCGCGGGCCACAGCCGGAGTCGCTGGAGCTGGAGATCCTGGACGAGGGGCCCGGCATTCCGCGCTCGGAGTGGCACCGCGTCTTCGAGCGCTTCAACCGCGGCTCCGTACGGCGGCCGCACGGTCCGGGCAGCGACGGCGGCACGGGGCTGGGGCTGGCGATCGCCCGGTGGGCGGTGGATCTGCACGGCGGCCGGATCGGCGTGGCCGAATCCGAGCGGGGCTGCAGGATTATCGTCACTCTCCCGGGGCCTTCATCCGTGCCAAGTTGACGTAAAGTTCGATCCGGAGCCTCAAGATCCACCTGTGGTCGGCACGGCCGTCCGCACCGCCGGACACGTGTGATCAGGTGCGGCACCCGCGCATGTCGGGCCGGGTGCCGGAGCGAGGTGATCACCGGCGCGGCCGAGCCATGCCCGGTTCCGTCCTCTCACAGCGCAACCGCGTTTGTTTCCCGCCATATCAAGCCCCGAAACACAGTTTTCGATGTGACTTACGCGACGATGAACCGGCCCGACCTGACCTTCGCGGTCTTGGAGGCGTAGCCTTTATTCCCGCTGTCCATAACCTTGTGAAGCGGAAGAGGGCGGTTGCCGCCGTGTCGCCACAGTCCCCCAGTAACTCGAGCTCCCCCACCCTTCGGGCGGGAGGTGCCCCCACGACCGACGCAGACCAAGCGGGCAAGAACCCCGCAGCCGCGTTCGGACCGAACGAGTGGCTCGTCGACGAGATCTATCAGCAGTACCTCCAGGACCCGAATTCGGTAGACCGAGCCTGGTGGGACTTCTTCGCCGACTACAAGCCGGGGGCGCCCGCCGCCTCGGCTCCGGCGGGTACCGCGGCCGCGGGGGCCGCGGGCACCATCTCCACGACACCCGCGCCGGCCCAGCCGGCGGCTCCGGCGCCCGCCGCGGCCGCTCCCGCCGCCCAGGCGCCCGCTCAGGCCGCCCCGGTCGCGCCTGCCGCCCCCCAGGCCGCAGCGCCCGCTCCGGCGCCCGCGAAGCCCGCCGCCGCCGCTCCGGCCCCGGCTCCGGCCGCCGTGAAGCCGGCACCGGCCGCCGCCGCGAAGGCCGCGCCCGCCGCCGCTGCGCCCGAGGGTCCCGATCTGGTCACCCTGCGTGGTCCCGCCGCCGCCGTCGCGAAGAACATGAGCGCCTCGCTGGACGTGCCGACCGCCACCTCGGTCCGCGCGGTCCCGGTGAAGCTGCTGTTCGACAACCGCATCGTCATCAACAACCACCTCAAGCGCGCCCGGGGCGGGAAGATCTCCTTCACGCACCTGATCGGCTTCGCGATGGTGCAGGCCCTCAAGGCCATGCCGTCGATGAACTACTCGTTCGCGGAGAAGGACGGCAAGCCGACCCTGGTCAAGCCGCCGCACGTGAACTTCGGCCTGGCCATCGACCTGGTGAAGCCCAACGGCGACCGCCAGCTCGTCGTGGCCGGCATCAAGAAGGCCGAGACCCTGAACTTCTTCGAGTTCTGGCAGGCCTACGAGGACATCGTCCGTCGCGCCCGCGACAACAAGCTGACGATGGACGACTTCACCGGTGTCACGGTCTCCCTGACCAACCCCGGCGGCCTCGGCACCGTCCACTCGGTCCCGCGCCTGATGCCCGGCCAGTCGGTCATCATGGGCGTCGGCTCCATGGACTACCCGGCGGAGTTCCAGGGCACCAGCCAGGACACCCTGAACAAGCTCGGCATCTCGAAGGTCATGACGCTCACGTCGACCTACGACCACCGGGTCATCCAGGGCGCCGCCTCCGGCGAGTTCCTGCGCGGCGTCGCGAACCTCCTGCTCGGCGAGAACGGCTTCTACGACGACATCTTCGAGGCCCTGCGCATCCCCTACGAGCCGGTCCGCTGGCTCCGGGACATCGACGCCTCGCACGACGACGACGTCACCAAGGCCGCCCGCGTCTTCGAGCTGATCCACTCCTACCGGGTCCGCGGCCACGTCATGGCCGACACCGACCCGCTGGAGTACAAGCAGCGCAAGCACCCCGACCTGGACATCACCGAGCACGGTCTCACCCTGTGGGACCTGGAGCGCGAGTTCGCGGTCGGCGGCTTCGCCGCCAAGTCGATGATGAAGCTGCGCGACATCCTCGGCGTGCTGCGCGACTCGTACTGCCGCACCACCGGCATCGAGTTCATGCACATCCAGGACCCGAAGCAGCGCAAGTGGATCCAGGACCGCGTGGAGCGCCCGCACTCCAAGATGGAGCGCGAGGAGCAGCTGCGGATCCTGCGCCGCCTGAACGCGGCGGAAGCCTTCGAGACCTTCCTGCAGACGAAGTACGTCGGCCAGAAGCGCTTCTCCCTGGAGGGCGGCGAGTCCGTCATCCCGCTGCTCGACGCGGTGATCGACTCCGCGGCCGAGTCCCGCCTGGACGAGGTCATCATCGGCATGGCCCACCGCGGCCGCCTGAACATCCTCGCGAACATCGTCGGCAAGTCGTACGCGCAGATCTTCCGCGAGTTCGAGGGCAACCTCGACCCGAAGTCGATGCACGGCTCCGGCGACGTGAAGTACCACCTGGGCGCCGAGGGCACCTTCACCGGCCTGGACGGCGAGCAGATCAAGGTCTCGCTGGCCGCCAACCCGTCCCACCTGGAGACGGTCGACCCGGTCATCGAGGGCATCGCCCGCGCCAAGCAGGACATCATCAACAAGGGCGGCACGGACTTCACGGTCCTGCCGGTCGCGCTGCACGGCGACGCGGCCTTCGCGGGCCAGGGCGTGGTGGCCGAGACCCTGAACATGTCGCAGCTGCGCGGCTACCGCACCGGCGGCACGGTCCACATCGTCATCAACAACCAGGTCGGCTTCACCGCGGCCCCCGAGTCCTCGCGTTCCTCCATGTACGCGACGGACGTGGCCCGCATGATCGAGGCCCCGATCTTCCACGTGAACGGCGACGACCCGGAGGCCGTGGTCCGCGTGGCCCGCCTGGCCTTCGAGTTCCGTCAGGCGTTCAACAAGGACGTGGTGATCGACCTCATCTGCTACCGCCGCCGCGGTCACAACGAGTCGGACAACCCGGCCTTCACCCAGCCGCTGATGTACGACCTGATCGACAAGAAGCGCTCGGTGCGCAAGCTCTACACCGAGTCCCTGATCGGTCGCGGCGACATCACCCTGGAAGAGGCCGAGCAGGCGCTGCAGGACTACCAGGGCCAGCTGGAGAAGGTCTTCACGGAGGTCCGCGAGGCCACCGCGCAGCCGGCCGCCGCACCCGCCCACGAGCCGCAGGACGGCTTCCCGGTCGCGGTCCCGACGGCGATCTCCACGGAGGCCGTCAAGCGCATCGCCGAGTCCCAGGTCAACATCCCGGACTACTTCACCGTCCACCCGCGGCTGCTCCCGCAGCTGCAGCGCCGGGCGGCGATGATCGAGGACGGCACGATCGACTGGGGCATGGGCGAGACCCTGGCCATCGGCTCGCTGCTGATGGAGGGCACCCCGGTGCGCCTCTCCGGCCAGGACTCGCAGCGCGGCACCTTCGGCCAGCGGCACGCGGTCCTGATCGACCGGGAGACGGGCGCGGACTACACCCCGCTCCTCTACCTGTCCGAGGACCAGGCCCGCTACAACGTCTACAACTCGCTGCTCTCCGAGTACGCGGTGATGGGCTTCGAGTACGGCTACTCGCTGGCCCGCCCGGACGCGCTGGTGATGTGGGAAGCCCAGTTCGGCGACTTCACCAACGGCGCCCAGTCGGTCATCGACGAGTACATCTCGGCGGCGGAGCAGAAGTGGGGCCAGACCTCCGGCGTCACGCTCCTCCTCCCGCACGGCTACGAGGGCCAGGGCCCGGACCACTCCTCGGCCCGCATCGAGCGCTTCCTCCAGCTGTGCGCGCAGAACAACATGACGGTCGCGATGCCGACCCTCCCGTCGAACTACTTCCACCTCCTGCGGTGGCAGGTGCACAACCCGCACCACAAGCCGCTGGTCGTCTTCACCCCGAAGTCGATGCTGCGCCTCAAGGCGGCGGCCTCGAAGGCGGAGGAGTTCACGAGCGGGCAGTTCCGCCCGGTCATCGGCGACGCCTCGGTCGACCCGAACGCGGTCCGCAAGGTCGTCTTCTGCACCGGCAAGGTCTACTACGACCTGGAGGCCGAGCGGCAGAAGCGCGGCGTCACGGACACCGCGATCATCCGCCTCGAGCGCCTGTACCCGCTGCCGGGTGCGGAGCTCCAGGCCGAGGTCAACAAGTACCCGAACGCCGAGAAGTACCTGTGGACCCAGGAGGAGCCGGCGAACCAGGGTGCCTGGCCGTTCATCGCGCTCAACCTGATCGACCACCTGGACCTGGCGGTCGGCGCCGACGTCCCGGCCGGCGAGCGCCTGCGCCGCATCTCGCGCCCGCACTCGTCGTCCCCGGCGGTGGGTTCGGCGAAGCGCCACCAGGCGGAGCAGGAGCAGCTGGTGCGCGAGGTCTTCGACGCATAGGCCTCACCGGCATGCCGAAGGGCCCGGTTCCCCGTTGCGGGAGCCGGGCCCTTCGGCGTCCGCCTAGGCTGGTAGACGCCCACCACCGGGCACCCACACATGCAGGCAGCAGGAGAGCAACCCATGTACTTCACCGACCGGGGCATCGAGGAACTGGAGAAGCGGCGCGGCGAGGAAGAGGTCACCTTCGAGTGGCTCGCGGAACAGCTCCGCACCTTCGTCGACCTGAACCCCGACTTCGAGGTCCCGGTGGAGCGCCTGGCGACGTGGCTGGCCCGTCTGGACGACGAGGACGAGGAGTAAGCGCCCCCCAGCCTTCGGCTGGGGGAGGAACTGCGCGACCAGCCCCCACCGGCCCGGCCCGCAGCCGAAGTGCAGGCCGACCGTGGCTCAGTCCCGCGGAAACACCGTCTCGTACGACAGCTCCAGCGCCCCGTGCACGGTCAGCAGCGCTCCCACGGCAGCCCACCCCACGCTGCGCCGCCGCATCCCCCACGCGGCGGCCGGCAGCCCCACCGCCACCTCGGCCAGAGCCAGCCGATGAGCCCTCGGCAGCCCTCCCTCCGCCCCGCCGCCCGCGACGCCCTCGACATGCCGTACGCAGGCCCCCGCGCCGACCACCTCGCAGAGGCGTTGGCCCGGTTCGCCGGGCGCGAGGTCCTCGGGCAGTGCCACCCCCGCGCGCGTGAGGACAGCCGTCAGCCCGCGCAGCCGGGCGCCCGCGTCGGCCGCCGGATCCGGCGTGGTCAGCCGGTCGAGGTACTCCATGTCCAGCACCGGGTCCAGCCCCAGACGCGCCGCGAACGTGTGCATCGCCTCGGTCTCCCCGGCCGGGGTGCCGTCGGCGAGCCACACGTAGCCGACCGGGCGGCGGAACCCCGCGGCGAGGGTGAAGCCGGCGCGGTCGGCGTCCCACCACAGCCCGAGCACCGGCCAAGCGGAACCCACGGCGAGTGCGGTGGCCCAGCCGGTCAGGACGCGGTCGACGGGCTCGCCCGCGCGCAGCCACGGCGTGCCCTCGGGGACGAGCAGGCTCCACTCGCCGGCCTCGGTCAGCAGCATCCGTTGCCGCAGCAGAGCGGCGAGCGGGGTGACGGCGTCGGGAGCGGCCCGGCAGAGCAGCAGGGCACCGGAGGAGGGGGCGGGGGCAGGCCGGGAGACGGCCTTCGATTCGTCCGTCGGCATGAACACACGCTAAGCAATTCACCCGGTTATCGCCCGATATAGGGCTTCACCGGCCCTCGTGAAGTCAAGTCCGAGCCCGACCTGTCACGCGAAAGAGTGTCTTGACTTCCCTCGGCCACGATATATCGTGTTTCACGGGAGACGCGATATGGCGCGAGCCGGGCCATCGCGTTCGCATCCAGCCGACGCGACGAGTCGTCGCGTCCGGCCGCCGTGTCCGGCCCGAGGAGGTCCGCACCATGTCCAAGTCCGAGTGGTCCGTCGCCGAGCCCAGGAAGCTCGACTTCGACACCCCCGTGAGCGACCTGCACGTCCGCATCGTCAACGGAACAGTCAACGTCGTGGGCACCGACGAGGGTTCCACCCGCCTGGAGGTCTCCGAGATCGAGGGCCCGCCCCTGATCGTCACACAGGAGGGCGGCACCCTCACGGTGGCCTACGAGGACCTCCCCTGGAAGGGCTTCCTCAAGTGGCTCGACCGCAAGGGCTGGCGGCGCAGCGCGGTGGTCTCCCTCGCCGTCCCGGCGGACACCCGGGTGGAGGTGGGCGTGGTCGGCGCGGCGGCCGTGGTCTCCGGCATCACCGGCACCTCGGTGGTCAAGGGCGTCACCGGCGACACCACCCTGGTCGGTCTCTCCGGCGAGGTCCGCGCGGACACGGTGTCCGGGAACCTGGAGGCCCAGGCCGTCACCGGCAACCTGCGGTTCAACTCCGTCTCCGGCGACCTGACCGTCGTCGAGAGCTCGGGCTCCGCCGTGCGCGCCGACTCGGTCAGCGGCTCCATGATCATCGACCTGGACCCGGAGGGCCCGACCGACGTCCGGCTCACCAGCGTCTCCGGCGAGATCGCCATCCGGCTGCCGCACCCGGCCGACGCCGAGGTCGAGGCCAACACCGCGAGCGGCACGATCTCCAACGCCTTCGACGGGCTGCGGGTGCACGGCCAGTGGGGCGCCCACAAGATCACCGGCCGCCTCGGCGCGGGCACCGGCAAGCTCCGCGCCACCACGGTCTCCGGCTCCATCGCCCTGCTGCGCCGCCCGCCCAAGGAGGACGAGAACGTCGAGGACGTCGAGGACGTCATCGCGGACGGCGACACCGGCGACACCGCAGACGACACCACTGGCGGCACGACCGGCGGCACGACCGAAAAGAAGGTGCTCTGACATGCCCCCCGTCTTCGCCCACGGCCGCCTCCGCCTGTACCTCCTCAAGCTCCTGGACGAGGCCCCGCGCCACGGCTACGAGGTGATCCGGCTGCTGGAAGAGCGCTTCCAGGGCCTGTACGCCCCGTCGGCGGGCACCGTCTACCCCCGCCTCGCCAAGCTGGAGGCCGAGGGCCTGGTCACCCACACCACCGAGGGCGGCCGCAAGGTCTACGCCATCACGGACGCCGGCCGGGCCGAACTGGCGGACCGCAGCGGCGAGCTGGCCGACCTGGAGCTGGAGATCCGCGAGTCGGTGGCGGAACTGGCCGCCGAGATAAGGGCCGACGTGCGCGGCGCGGCCGGCGATCTGCGCCGCGAGGTGCGCGCGGCCGCCTCCGAGGCCCGGCACGGCGGCGGGACGGGCACCGGGGAGTTCGGCGACCTCGGTGACAAGGAGTCGTGGCGGGCCGCCAAGGAGGAGATGCGCCGGGTCAAGCAGGAGTGGAAGGAGCAGGCCCGCCGCGCCAAGGACGAGAGCCGCCGGGCCCGTGACGAGGCCCAGCGGGCCCGCCGGCAGGCCCAGGAGGCCCAGGCCCGGGCGCGGGCCCAGGCGCAGGAGGAGATGCAGCGCATCGCCCGCAGGGTGCAGGAGCACGTCCAGGACCACTTCGCGCGCGGCGACTGGCCGACGGGAGTCCGCGAGGGCCTCACCGAACTCGCCAAGGAGTTCGGCGAGTTCGGAAAGGACTACGGAAAGGACTTCGGCAAGGACTTCGGCTTCGCCGGCCGCACCGAGCCGGCCCCGGACACCGCTGCTGGTACCGGTACCAGCACCGACACTGGCCCGGGCCAGGGCACCGGCGCCGGAACGGGCCCGGACCTGCGCAAGCAGCCCCCCGCACCCGCCCCGGAGTACTCGCGGACCCCGGAGGACTTCCCGGCGCAGTACGCCCCCGTGTGGGCGCACGGCGACGAGACCGACACCGGCGACCCGGCCCGCGACCTCGACCGGCTCCTGGACCGTTTCCGCGACGACATCCGTGACGCGGCCCGCGACCACGGGGTCACCACGGACCAGCTCCGCGAGGCCCGCCGCCACCTGTCGACGGCGGCGGCCCACATAGGAGCGCTGCTGCGCACCCCGAAGCCCTGAAGCCCGGCCCCGGCCGTCCCCACCGTCAGGAGTTGGTCAGCACGATCTTCCCGAACTGGTCGCCGGACTCCAGCCGTTCGAAGCCCTCGCGGGCACGGTCGAGCGGGAGCAGCTCGTCGATGACCGGTCGTACTCCGGTGGCGGCGCAGAAGGCGAGCAGGTCCTCCAGTTCGTCCTTGGTCCCCATGGTCGAGCCCACGACCTTCAGCTCGAGGAAGAAGATCCGGGTCAGCTCGGCGTGCGAGGGGCGGTCGCCGCTGGTGGCACCGGAGATGACGATGGTGCCGCCGGGCCGCAGCGACTTCACCGAGTGGGACCAGGTGGCGGCACCGACGGTCTCGATGACGGCGTCCACGCGCTGGGGCAGCCGGGCCCCCGGCTCCACCGCTTCGACGGCACCCAGCTCCAGGGCCCGCTTGCGCTTGGCCTCGTCGCGGCTGGTGGCGAAGACCCGCAGCCCTGCGGCCCTGCCGAGCACGATCGCGGCCGTGGCGACACCGCCGCCCGCGCCCTGCACGAGGACCGAGTCGCCGGGGCGTACGCCCGCGTTGGTGAAGAGCATCCGGTAGGCCGTCAGCCAGGCGGTCGGCAGACACGCGGCCTCGGCGAACGACAGCTCCTTGGGCTTGGGCAGGATGTTCCAGGTGGGCACGGCGACCTGCTCGGCGAAGGTGCCCGGGTAGCGCTCGGTGAGGATGGACCGGGGCTCGTTCGGCCCGACCCCGTGGCCGCTCTGCCCGATCACGGAGTGCAGGACGACCTCGTTGCCGTCCTCGTCGACGCCGGCGGCGTCACAGCCGAGGATCATCGGCAGCCGGTCCTCGGGCAGACCGACGCCGCGCAGGGACCAGAGATCGTGATGGTTGAGTGAGGCGGCCCGAACGCTGACGGTACTCCAGCCGGACCGGGCCTCGGGGGCGGGACGCTCCCCCAACTCAAGGCCGGAGAGCGGCTGGTCGCGGTCGATTCGGGCGGCGTAGACGGCGAACATAGGGCCGACGATAGGTTCCCGGAGCCGGGGGCGAAACCGGGGGGCGCTGTGACACATACCCTCTTGCGCACAACGCCCCGTAAGGGGCGCGGGGAACTGCGCGCCCAGCCCCCACCCACCGGCACCCGACGACGCCCCCCACCCACCCCCCGACGCTCACCTCATAGGCACCCGAACGGGTGGGCGGGTGGGCAAAGAAATGGCCCCGCACCAGAAGCGCGGGGCCATTCGGGTCACCGTCGGGCGACCCCTTCGGCCCGCGCGGCCGCGGCCACCGCCGCGGTCACCGCAGGCGCAACCCGCTCATCGAAAGGAGACGGGATGACATAGTCGGCGGCAAGATCGTCGCCGACGACCGACGCCAGCGCCTCCGCCGCCGCGATCTTCATCCCCTCGGTGATCCGGGAGGCCCGCACCTGGAGCGCCCCCGCGAAGATCCCGGGGAACGCCAGCACGTTGTTGATCTGGTTCGGGAAGTCCGACCGCCCGGTCGCCACGACCGCCGCGTACTTGTGGGCGACGTCGGGGTGCACCTCCGGGTTCGGGTTGGCCATCGCGAAGACGAAGGCTCCCTCGGCCATCGAGGCGACGGCCTCCTCCGGGACCGTGCCGCCGGAGACGCCGATGAAGACGTCGGCGCCGGCCAGCGCGTCCTCCAGGGTGCCCTTGAGCCCGGCCTTGTTGGTGAACCCGGCGACCTCGCGCTTGACCGCGGTGAGGTCGTCGCGGTCGGCCGAGATGATGCCCTTGCGGTCGGCGAGGGCGACGTCCCCGATGCCGGCCTCGACCAGCATCTTGGCGATGGCGACCCCGGCCGCGCCGGCGCCCGAGATCACCGCCCGCAGCTGCCCGATCTCCCGTCGGCTGAGCCGCGCCGCGTTCCGCAGCGCCGCCAGCGTCACGACGGCCGTACCGTGCTGGTCGTCGTGGAAGACCGGGATGTCGAGCCGCTCCTGGAGCTTGCGCTCGATCTCGAAGCACCGCGGTGCCGAGATGTCCTCCAGGTTGACCCCACCGAAGGAGGGGGCGAGCCGGACGACCGTCTCCACGATCTCGTCGACGTCGGTGCAGGCGAGGGCGATGGGGACCGCGTCCACGCCGCCGAACTGCTTGAAGAGGATCGCCTTGCCCTCCATCACGGGGAGGGAGGCCTCGGGACCGATGTCCCCGAGACCGAGCACGGCCGTACCGTCGGTGACGACGGCCACGACGGACGACTTCCATGTGTAGTCGTTGACCAGGTCGGGCTGTTCCGCGATCGCGGTGCACACGCGCGCGACTCCGGGCGTGTACGCGAGGGAAAGGTCGTCCTTGTCACGGATCGGCACGGTGGCCTGCACGGCCATCTTGCCGCCGCGGTGCAGTGCGAACGCCGGGTCGAAGGAATCGAGGGGCTCGGCCCCGCCGTCCTGGTCCGTATTGCCCGACGCGCTGTCGCTGCGAGGATTGACGATCTCCGCTGCCACTTGTCTTACCCCTTAGGTATGCATGGTTTGAGGGTCGGCCACTCCCGGTGAGGGAGTGGGCGGGCACCGCGCAGGGCCCGATCACTGATACGTACGAGTGGCACGTACGAGCACCTGCGCGACGGGCGCGCCGCACACGCGCCCTGAGCCCCGGATGAGGGGTGTAAAGAACCTTCTTACCGGACGGACGGCGCTCCCGACGAGTCGAATAGGCGCAAGGTCACATCACGGATGTCGTAGACAGCCGACAGATGAGCGGCTGAGTGACCGGCGGACGATCATCGGGACGGCCCGGGATGAACCGGCGGTGAACCGTAGATCTTCCGGCCGGAAGGTCGGATTCCCGCAGATGTGCGGGGTGGCGGGTCGAGGAAGGACCGGCCTGACGCGTCACGGGGGTCACCCGTTATCCGATTTTGACATGGTGGCAGGTCTGCTTGGAGCAATCCCAATGGCAGGATGCCGTAAACCCACGAGGTCGCGACACCCGAAGGTGTGTGTTTCCGTCGACCCATCGGCATATCGACATATCAGACACATCGGTATATCGGCTTGTCCTACCCACCGCCGGAGGAACCCACCATGACCGCACGCTCCACCCGTCGTACCACCATCTCGCGCTCCAGGATTGCCGCGTTCGGTGCGATCGCGGTCGCCGGCACCCTCATCCTCACCGGATGCGGTGACCAGACGGACAAGGGCGGCGACGGCGGCTCCTCCTCGACGTCCTCGGCCCCGCTGGCGAGCAAGCTGCCGGACGACATCCGCAAGGCCGGCGTGATCAAGGTGGGCTCCGACATCGCCTACCCGCCGGTCGAGTACATGGAGAACGGCAAGGCCGTCGGCGTCGACCCGGACATCGCGGACGCGCTGGGCAAGCAGCTGGGTGTCAAGTTCGAGTTCCAGAACGGCAAGTTCGACCAGCTCATCGTGGGTCTGCAGGCCAACCGCTTCAACGCGATCATGTCGGCGATGAACGACACGAAGGCCCGCCAGGACGGCGTCGACTCCGACACCGGCAAGAAGGTCGGCAACGGCGTCGACTTCGTCGACTACTTCACCGCCGGCACCTCGATCCTGGTCCAGAAGGGCAACCCGAAGGGCGTCCAGTCCCTGGACGACCTGTGCGGCCAGGTCGTGGCCCTGCAGAAGGGCACCACGTCCGAGGGCATCGCCAAGGCGCAGAGCACGAAGTGTACGAAGGACGGCAAGAAGGCCATCACGCTGCAGACCTTCGACACCGACCCCGAGGCGCTGCTCCGTCTGAAGCAGGGCGCCTCCGTCGCCGACCTGAACGACTTCCCGGTGGCCGCCTACAACGCCAAGACGTCCGGCAGCGGCAAGGACTTCGAGGTCGTCGGCGAGCAGATCGAGGCCGGCCCGTACGGCATCGCGGTCAGCAAGGAGAACACCCAGCTGCGCGACGCGATCCAGGCCGCCGTGGCCGCCATCATCAAGAACGGCGACTACCAGAAGATCCTGGAGAAGTGGAACGTCACGCAGGGCGCGGTGACCGAGTCGAAGATCAACGGCGGCTCCTGACCACCCCGGTCGCGACTGAAGGGCCGTCACTGTGACTGACACGGTCGACAAGACTCCGGCGCCGTCCGTGCCGCCGGAGCAGATCAAGGCGATCCCGGTGCGCCACTACGGGCGCTGGGTGGCCGCCGCGGTGGTCATCGCCATCCTGGTGCTGATCGGCATCGCGTTCTCCAACGCGGACATCAACTACGGCATCATCCCGGGCTACGTCGTCGACGGGACGATCCTGTCGGGCGCCTGGCACACGCTGTACATCTCGGTCCTGGCCATGGTGCTGGGCCTGGTCCTGGGTGTGATCCTGGCGATCATGCGGATGTCGTCGAATCCGGTCACCAGCACGGTGGCCTGGTTCTACATCTGGTTCTTCCGGGGCACCCCGGTCCTGGTCCAGCTGCTGCTCTGGTACAACATCGCGCTCGTGTTCCCCATCCTCAACCTGGGGTTCTACAAGGACGAGATGAACCAGGTGATGACGCCGTTCCTGGCGGCGCTCCTGGGCCTGGGCCTGAACGAGGCCGCGTACATGTCGGAGATCGTCCGGGCCGGCATCCAGTCGGTCGACGAGGGCCAGACGGAGGCCTCGCACGCGCTGGGCATGACCCAGGCCCAGACGCTGCGCCGGGTGATCCTGCCGCAGGCGATGCGGGTCATCGTGCCTCCGACGGGCAACGAGTACATCAACATGCTGAAGACGTCGTCGCTGGCGTCCGTGGTCCAGTTCCCCGAGCTGATCAAGCGGGCCACGGACATCTCCAGCACCTCGCTCGCGGTCGTCGAGATGTATTTCGTGGCGTGCATCTGGTACCTGTTCCTCACCACGATCTTCAGCATCGTCCAGTACTACATCGAGCGCCATTACGCCCGCGGTTCGTCGCGCAGCCTGCCGCCGACGCCGCTGCAGCGACTGCGGAAGAACCTGTCCCGGTGGGGCTCGTTCCGTCGCCCGGAGGTGGCCCGATGAGCGGTCTCGCGAAGGACATCACCCCGCCGAGCAGCGGGGCGCCGATGGTCAAGGCCGAGGGCGTGCACAAGTCGTTCGGTCTTGCGCACATCCTCAAGGGCATCGACCTGGAGGTGCTGCCGCGCGAGGTGTTCTGCCTGATCGGCCCGTCCGGTTCCGGCAAGTCCACCTTCCTGCGGTGCATCAACCACCTCGAGAAGATCAGCGCCGGCCGGCTCTACGTCGACGGCCACCTGGTCGGCTACCGGCAGCACGGCGACAAGCTCCACGAGCTGAAGGAGAAGGAGGTCGCGGCGCAGCGGCGGGACATCGGCATGGTGTTCCAGCGCTTCAACCTCTTCCCGCACATGACGGCCCTGGAGAACGTCATGGAGGCGCCGGTCCAGGTCAAGGGCGAGACCAGGGCGGTGGCCCGGGAGCGGGCGCAGCGCCTGCTCGACCGGGTCGGCCTCGGCGACCGTACCGGGCACTACCCGGCGCAGCTCTCCGGCGGCCAGCAGCAGCGTGTCGCGATCGCCCGCGCGCTCGCCATGCAGCCGAAGCTGATGCTCTTCGACGAGCCGACCTCCGCGCTCGACCCGGAGCTGGTCGGCGAGGTCCTGGACGTGATGCGGGACCTGGCCGAGGACGGCATGACGATGATCGTCGTCACCCACGAGATGGGCTTCGCCCGCGAGGTCGGCGACAGCCTGGTCTTCATGGACGACGGCGTGGTGGTCGAGTCCGGCCACCCGCGCGACGTCCTGACCAACCCCCAGCACGACCGGACGAAGTCGTTCCTGTCGAAGGTGCTGTAGCCGTACGGCGCGGAAGGGGCGGTACGAGCCTGCTCGTACCGCCCCTTCGGTCTGCCTGCGCCCTACTTGACGGCGAGCAGCAGCGTGTCCGAGGGCGAGCACCACACCGCCCGGGCCTCCCCGAACCCCTGCTCGCGCAGCACGCGCGCGTGCCAGGCCGCCGAGGGCATGTCGCCGTCCGCGTGCTCGCCGTAGATCTCGAAGCGGCGGGCCGTCGGCCCGGCGAGCGCCGGGTCCTGCGCCGCCAGCTGCCACCACTCGGCCCAGTCCAGCGCCCCCGCCGCCTTGGCCTGATCCATACGCAGATGCCGCTGCGCCCGTTCCGCCGCATTGATCCGGGGCGTGCTGTCGTCGATCATGTGGTCCGCGTTCATGAAGAGACCACCGTCGCGGACGAGTCCCGCGACCTGACCGTAGAGGGCCGCGAGGGGTTCACTGTGCAGCCAGTGCAGGGCCGTGGCGGTGAGGACCGCGTCGTACGAGTCGTACGGCAGCCTCGCGGTCCACTCCGGGTCCTTGAGGTCGGCGGTGACGAGCGTGACCCGGTCGTCGCCCGCGAAGGTGCCCTCGGCGATGGCGAGGAGGGCCGGGTCGAGGTCGACCCCGGTGCTCAGCGCGTCCGGGAAGCGGGCGAGCAGCCGGGCGGTGATGCTGCCGGTGCCGCACGCGAGGTCGAGGACCCGCGGTGCCGTACCGACGAGCGCCTCCACCATGTCGAGCATGATCCGGAACCGCTCCTCGCGGTCCGGCATGTACCACTCCTGCTGCCGGTCCCAGCTCTCCTGCCAGGCACCCCAGTCGGTCCCGGCCCCGGCCTCGGCGCCGGTCGTGCTCGTAGTCGTGGTCGTGGTCGTGGTCGTCGGCGCGTCCGTCATGGCAACCCTCCACCGCACAAGGCTCGTAATACCCTGGAAGCACGACCGGCTGTTACCCGACCGCACGACCGACCCTAGAGTGCCCGCGTAAGGACTACAAGTGGAACTGGCCTATTACTCGGATTACGCCGTCCGGCTCGTCAACAGCGAGGAACCGGCCCGGGGCAAGGACTCCCTGACCTCGGTCGAGGCCGTCCGCGATCTCTTCGGCGGCAACCAGCAGGCCGCCCGGCGTGCCACCGACGCCGACCTCACCCGCTTCCGCTCGGTCCGGGCCCGGCTGCGCGCCGTCTTCGAGGCGGCCGACAAGGGCGAGGAGACCCTCGCCGTGGACCTGCTGAACTCACTCCTGCTGGAGTTCCCGGTCAGCCCGCAGATCTCCGGGCACGACTTCCGGGACGAGGACGGCCGCCCGCTGTGGCACATGCACCTGGCCGACCACCCCTCCAACGCCACCGCCGGCTACACGGCGATCGCGGCGATGGGCCTTGCCTTCCACCTCACCGAGTACGGCGTCGACCGCCTCGGCCTGTGCGAGGCGGCACCGTGCCGCAACGCCTACCTCGACACCTCGACCAACCGCTCCCGGCGCTACTGCTCGGACCGCTGCGCGACCCGCGCCAACGTGGCCGCCTACCGGGCCCGCAAGCGCCTGGAGGCGGAGCGTCCCGAACGGTCCGACGACAGCACCGGCCTGGCGGCCGAGAGCGCCCAGCGCACCAGCGCGAGCGGCGAACGCTGATCCGCCCGGCGCGGCCGCCAGCGGAACAGGGCCCGGCCGAGGATGAGCTCCTCCGGCACGGTCCCGTAGTCCGTGCTGTCCCCGCCCGCGTACGCGTTGTCCCCGAGTACCCACCAGCCACCCTCGCGCGGCTCCACGGCCCGCTTGACGACCAGCAGGTCCTGCTGGAAGGGGTGGCGCAGGACGACGACGTCACCGGCCCGTACCCGGGCCCCGTACCGCACCAGGAGCTGATCCCCCTGGTACAGCGTGGGCACCATGGACGGGCCGGTCACCTCGGCCAGTCCATAGGGCGCGGCGCCCCTCCCCCGCTCGGTCTCCTGCGACAGCTCCGGCATCCCCGGCACCTCCCCGGTCCGTTCCTCCACCAGTCTCAGTCTGACCCTGGACTTTTGTCCTAAGCCCATGGGGGCACTCGCGAAATCGCGCTTCCCAGGGAGTAATGTCCCACCTGAGAAGACGATCACGAGGAAGGAATGCTCCATGCTTTCCCGCCTGTTTGCCCCCAAGGTCAAGGTCAGCGCGCACTGCGACCTGCCCTGCGGTGTGTACGACCCGGCCCAGGCCCGCATCGAGGCGGAGTCGGTGAAGGCCGTGCAGGAAAAGATGGCCGCCAACGACGACCCGCACTTCCAGGCGCGCGCCACCGTCATCAAGGAGCAGCGTGCCGAGCTCGCCAAGCACCACGTCTCGGTGCTCTGGAGCGACTACTTCAAGCCCCCGCACTTCGAGAAGTACCCCCAGCTGCACGTGCTGGTGAACGACACCCTGAAGGCCCTGTCCGCCGCCAAGGCGTCCACGGACCCGAAGACCGGCGAGAAGGCCCTGGAGCTCATCGCCGAGATCGACAAGATCTTCTGGGAGACCAAGAAGGCCTGACTCGCGCCCGTTCAGGTTGCGAGGTCTTGTCCGGCCGCGCCCGGCCCGATGGACCGCCGTTCACGGTGGTTCGGAGGGGGCGGGCGCGGTCTTTTTTTCCGGCGGGGCGGCTACGGGCTAGGAGGCGGCCGCCAGTTCCTTGAGGGGGGCGCCGGTCAGGCGGCAGGTGCGCCACTCGTCCAGGAACTCCGCGCCGAGCGACCGGTAGAAGCCGATGGCCGGTTCGTTCCAGTCCAGCACCGCCCACTCGAAGCGCTCGAAGCCGCTGCGCAGGCAGTGTGCGGCGAGGGCGGCGAGCAGGGCCCTGCCGTGGCCGCCGCCGCGGACGTGCGGGCGTATGTAGAGGTCCTCCAGATGCATGCCGCGGACTCCGGTCCAGGTCGAGAAGGTCGGGAACCACACGGCGTAGCCCGCGAGTTCACCCGTGCTCTCGTCCTCGGCAAGCAGTGCGTGAGCCGCCGGGTGGGGGCCGAACAGCGCCTCGCGGAGCTGCTCCTCGGTGGCCCGGGCCTGCTCCACGGCCCGCTCGTAGGAGGCGAGTTCACGGATCATGGCGTGGATCTCGGGGATGTCGTTCTCGGTGGCGGCGCGGATCATGCAAGGGATGATGAGTCACCGGGCCGATTCCTGTCCATCCGCCCGCACCCGCTCAGCCGCCGGCACGGCGACCGCGGCGAGGCGGCCGGCGTGGCGCCGGAAGGAGATCGTCTTGGTGACGGCCTGGAGCAGGTTGGCCACGGCCAGGGCGGTCCACAGCCCGGGCAGTCCGGCCGCGTCGGCGACCGGTACGGACACCGCGGCCAGGATCCCGAACCACACCGCCGTCGACACCAGGCTCGGCCCGGCGCGCTTGAGCCCGACGAGCCCGAAGCCCGCGACCGCCTGCAGGGCGTCGGTGACCACCACGGCCAGGACCAGCGGCAGCAGCCGGGCCACCTGGTCCGCCACGGCCGGGGTCCCGGTGAACAACCGCAGCACCGGGTCCCGGAATACCAGGAGTACGGCCCCGAGCACGCCGACCGCGCACAGCGCCACCCGCATCCCGGCCCACACGCTGCCGCGGACGCGGACGGCGTCCCCTGTCGCAGCGTATCCGGCGATCAGCGGGACCGTGGCCTGGCCGACCGCCACCGCCACGGTGAAGACCACGTTCACCAGCGCCTCCGAGACACCGTGCACGGCGGCGCTGTCCGTGCCGATCCGAGCGGCGGCGAGGGTCAGCACCCCGAGCACCGAGAACTTCGCCAGCACGGTCGCGCCGAGCGGGATCCCCACCCGGGCCAGCCGCAGGACCATCCGCGGATCCGGCCGGCCGGGACGGATCCGCCGGTCGGCCAGGACGGTACGGCGGCGCAGCGCGTGCTGGTTGAGAACGGCGCCGACCAGGGCGGCGGCGAGCACGGCCAGGCCGGCGCCGGTCAGACCACGGCTCGGCAGCGGTCCCGGGCCGCCGACGAGCAGCACCGACAGCGTCACGGAGACCGCGGTGCCCACCAGCCCGGACCGCATCACCTGGCCGGACCGGCCGAGGGCGACCAGCACGGAGGTCGCCGACGAGCCGACCGCGATCAGCAGCACCGCGCCGGCCAGCAGCCAGGGGAACACCCCGAGCGCGTCGAGGACCTCGGGCCGGACCCCGAACGCGCCGCCGAGCAGCGGCACGGCCGCCACCGCCGCCGCACAGACCCCGCCCACCGCGAACGCCAGCCACATGCCCCCGCGGACCAGCGGCAGCAGCTCCTCGGGGTCGTCCCGGTGCGGCGCGACGAACGGCATCACCCCGCGCAGCGCACCCGCCACCGCGGCCGTGGCCGGGCTGAAGACGGCCACCGTGACGGCGAACGCGGCCAGGGAGACGGTGGCGTGGCGGCCCAGGAGCGCCGTGTCGACGAGCGAGGCCGCCGCCGCGGCGAGGGTGGACACGTACAGCGGCAGCGCCGCCCGGGCGATGATCGTGGACGCACGGCGAGCGCTCACGCCGTCACACGGTTGTCGCCGGGGCCGTTCACGAGCGCAATCTGGATCACGGACTCCATCATTGGTGAGCCCGTCGGCCGTGTCGGGCCGATTTTGCGCCAAGTCGGTGGGCGGACCCGGGGGTTGCCGGGGTACGTACGCGGAAGGGCCGGTCGGACGTCCGACCGGCCCTTCGTCAGGTGGCGCTAATGTCCGCCGTGGTCGTCCTCGCCCGCCTCCAGCAGGCCTGCCGCCGCACCCACGATCCGCGGGTCCGGGCTGCCGACGACCTCCTCGTCCTTGTCGGCGTAGTCGAAGCGGGCCAGCACGCTGCGCATGGCCTCGACCCGGGCCCGCTTCTTGTCGTTGCTCTTCACCACGGTCCAGGGCGCGTACTCGGTGTCCGTCTCGCGGAACATCGCGACCTTCGCCGCCGTGTAGTCGTCCCAGCGGTCCAGCGAGGCCAGATCCATGGGGCTGAGCTTCCACTGCCGTACCGGGTCGACCTGGCGGATGGTGAAGCGGGTCCGCTGCTCGCTCTGCGAGACCGAGAACCAGAACTTCACCAGGTCCACCCCGTCGTCCACCAGCATCCGCTCGAACAGCGGGGCCTGCCGCATGAAGCGCCGGTACTGGTCGTCCGAGCAGAAGCCCATGACCCGCTCGACGCCGGCCCGGTTGTACCAGGAGCGGTCGAACATCACGATCTCGCCGGCGGTCGGCAGGTGCTCGACGTACCGCTGGAAGTACCACTGGCCGCTCTCGCGCTCCGTGGGCTTCTCCAGCGCCACCACGCGCGCGCCACGGGGGTTCAGGTGCTCCGTGAAGCGCTTGATGGTGCCGCCCTTGCCCGCGGCGTCCCGGCCCTCGAAGACGATGACGATCCGGCGTCCCGTCTCCTTGATCCAGGTCTGCAGCTTCAGCAGCTCGATCTGCTGGAGCCGCTTGTGCCACTCGTACTCCTTGCGCTCCATGCGCTGCGGGTACGGGTAGTTCTCCCGCCAGGTGTCGATCGGGGATCCGTCCGGGCGGATGAGTACGGGGTCGTCCGGGTCGCTGTAGTCGACCTTCAGGTCGGCCAGGTCGGACAGCAGGTCCGGCGTCGTCATCCAGTCCTCCTCAGCGGCTTGTGGGTCGGTGGGTCAGTGGAACTGCGGCACGATCAGGTAGATGCCGTACGCCACCACCGCCACGCAGGCGAGGAAGCACAGCCCTGCCTGGGCGGCGCCGACCGCGCTGGTGCCGCCCTGCTCCTTGGCGCCCTCGTAACGAGCGAGCCCGAGGACGCCCAGAGCGAAGACAACCACCACTGCGAATGTAACTCCGATGCTCACCGCGGTGACCTCGCCGAGTGCGGTCCAGTCGATGTTCATGGAAACTCCCTCACTCAGGCGGCGGTGCCGACGTTGGACGGGGGCGTGGGGCGGACGGCGACCTCGTGGCCGTCGTTGACGTTCTTCGCGTCGATCGGGTTGCGGCGCGACAGCAGGACGATGCCGGTCGCGAGCGCGGCGCCGACCAGCGCGACCACGACCGTGCCGAAGTTGCCGCCGTGCTTGACGGCGGCGGCGGAGACGCCCCCGACCAGCGCCGCGCTGGGCAGTGTGATCACCCAGGCGGCCACCATGCGGCCGGCGATGCCCCAGCGGACCTCCGCGAGCCGCCGGCCGACGCCCGCGCCGAGGATGGATCCGGAGGCGACCTGCGTGGTGGACAGGGCGAAGCCCATGTGCGCGGAGGTCAGGATGACCGCCGTGGAGGCGGTCTCCGCCGCGAAGCCCTGCGGGGACTGGATCTCGGTCAGGCCCTTGCCCATGGTGCGGATGATCCGCCAGCCGCCGATGTAGGTACCGAGGGCGATGGCGAGACCCGCGGTGAAGATGACCCAGACCGGCGGGCCGGCGTCGCTCGGGAGCGCGCCGACGGAGATCAGGGTCAGGGTGATGATGCCCATGGTCTTCTGGGCGTCGTTGGTGCCGTGGGCGAGCGAGACCAGCGAGGCCGAGCCGATCTGCCCGAGCCGGAAGCCCTTGGTCACGGACTCCTCACGGCCGCGGGTGGTGATCTTGTACGCGCAGTACGTCGCGATCAGCGCGGCGACGCCCGCCACCACCGGCGAGGCGAACGCCGGGATGATGATCTTCTCGACGACCTTGTCGAAGTTGATCGCGCCGGAGCCCGCGCCGACCCACACGGCGCCGATCAGCCCGCCGAACAGCGCGTGCGAGGAGCTGGAGGGCAGCCCGACCAGCCAGGTCACCAAGTTCCACAGGATCGCCCCCACCAGGCCCGCGAAGATCATCGCCGGGGTCACCTTGGCGTCGTTCACAATGCCGCCGGAGATCGTCTTGGCGACCTCCGTCGAGAGGAAGGCTCCGACCAGGTTCAGCACACCGCTGATCAGAACGGCTGTCTTCGGTTTCAGCGCGCCGGTCGCGATGGACGTGGCCATCGCGTTCGCCGTGTCGTGAAACCCGTTGGTGAAGTCGAACGCAAGCGCAGTGACGATCACGACCGCCACGAGGAACGTGATGTGGTCCATTCCTTTATGCAAACAAGGACGGACCAATTGCGCGAGAACCAGAGACAAACGGCCGTCCAAAAACAGGCCCCGCTCGTGTGGGTGATGTGCATGCCATGCTGGGCGGATGACCCTGGAGGATCTGCGGCGGCTGCGCCGGGCGCGCGACCGCATGGACCGCGAGTACGCCGAGCCGCTCGACATGGCCGAGCTCGCCCGTACGGCGGTGATGTCCCCCGGCCACTTCCAGCGCAGCTTCCGCAAGGCCTTCGGCGAGACGCCGTACAGCTATCTCATGACCCGGCGGGTCGAGCGGGCCAAGGCGCTGCTGCGCCGCGGCGACCTCACGGTGACAGAGGTGTGCATGGCGGTCGGCTGTACGTCACTGGGCTCCTTCAGCTCGCGGTTCACCGAACTGGTCGGGGAGACGCCGAGCGCGTACCGGGCGCGGGACCACGAGGAGAGCACGGTGATCCCGTCCTGCGTGGCCCGGACGTTCACCCGCCCACGCCGCCGGCCGTACTGACCGCACGCGACCGACCTCACGAAACCGACCGCACGCGCGGCCGGACGTTTCCTCCTAGCCTGACCCCATGGACGTACAACTCGCGCAGTGTTTCATCGCCGTCGACGACCACGACAAGGCGCTGGCCTTCTACCGTGACGTCCTCGGCCTGGAGGTCCACAACGACGTGGCGTTCGAGGGGATGCGGTGGGTGACCGTCGGGTCGCCGCAGCAGCCGGGTGTGGAGATCGTGCTGGAGCCGCCGGGCGCCAACCCGGACGCCTCGCCCGCCGACCGGCAGGCCATGGCCGAGCTGCTCGCCAAGGGCATGCTGCGCGGCGTGATCTTCTCCACCTCGGACTGCGACGCGCTGTACGAGCGGGTGCGGGAGCACGGCGGCGACGTGATCCAGGAGCCGACGGACCAGCACTGGGGAGTGCGGGACTGCGCGTTCCGGGACCCCGCGGGCAACCTGCTGCGCTTCACGGAACGCCGGGCGGCCGGGTAGCGCATTTACGATCACCGCATGAGCATCCGCTGGACGTACGCCTTCGCCGACCGCCCCGCAGCGCACCTCGCCTCCGCCCAGGCGTTCTGGACGGCCGTCACGGGCACCTTCCTCTCCGCACCGCGTGGCGAGGACGACGAGTTCGTGACCCTGCTGCCGGCCTCCGGCATCGACGCCTGCGTCAAGCTCCAGGGTGTCTGGTCCGGCCCCGGCGGGGCCCACCTGGACCTCTGCGTCGAGGACGTGCCCGGCCTCGTGAAGCGGGCCCGGGAACTCGGCGCCGAGACGGTCGCCGAGCACGACGGCTGGGCCGTCCTGCGCTCGCCCGCCGGGCAGTTGTGGTGCGCCGGGCCCTGGCACGGGGAGTCGGTACGGCCGCCGGTCGTGGCGGGCAGCCGGCTCGACCAGGTCAGCCTCGACATCCCGCCGGCCGCGTACGAGACGGAGACCGCGTTCTGGGCGGAGCTGACCGGCTGGGAGCTGCTGGCCGGCTCGCTGCCGGAGTTCCGGGTGCTGCGGCCGCCGGCCGGCCTGCCCGTGCGGATCCTGCTCCAGCGGCTGGACGACGAACAGCCCGCCGCCGCTCACCTCGACCTGGCCTGCGCGGACATCCCGGCGACCCGTGCCCGGCACGAGGAACTCGGCGCCGTGCACGTGACCGACGGCCGCCACTGGACGGTGATGCGCGACCCGGCGGGCGGCGTCTACTGCCTGACCGGCCGCGACCCGGAGACCGGCGGCCTGCCGAGCCGGGGCTGACAGCAGACGGTGGGGCTTCCTCGAACCGGGCCCGAGGAGATCGCGCGCCGATGAGTTTCCCGCGCCGCGCCGGTCTGTACGCCGGACACCCACGGACGGAAGGCTGGGCCATGCGGAAACTGATCTACGGCATGAACCTGACCCTGGACGGCTACATCGCCGCGGTCGGCGACGACATCGGCTGGAGCGGACCGCCGAGCGACGAGCTGTTCCAGTGGTGGCTCGAACTCGAGCAGGCGAGCGGCCTGTCGCTGTACGGGCGCAAGCTGTGGGAGACGATGAGCTCCTACTGGCCGACCGGCGACCAGCAGCCGGGCGCCACCCCGGCGGAGATCGAGTTCGCGCGGACCTGGCGGGACACGCCGAAGGTGGTGTTCTCCTCGACGATCGACAAGGTCGACTGGAACACCCGCCTGGTCACCGGCGACGCGATCGCCGAGATCACCCGGCTCAAGGCCGAGGACGGCGCCCCGATGCACATCGGCGGCGCGACGCTCGCCGCGGCGGCCATGCGCGCCGGGCTGATCGACGAGTACGCGATCGCCGCCCATCCGGTCCTGGTGGGCGGCGGCACGCCGTTCTTCACCGCGCTGGACGGCTGGGTGAACCTGAACCTGGTGGAGACGCGGACGTTTCCCGGCGGCGTGGTCCTGACCAGGTACGAGACGAGGCGCTGAGCAGCAGCACCCCACGCGCCGGCCCGACCGCGTCGTCGCCCTAGGCGGCCGGGTGCCGGGTCCAGGGCTCCACGTCCACCACGGCCGTGACGGGTATCGGTCCGTACACGTGCGGGAACTCCTCGCCGCCCGGCTCCGGCGCCTCCCACTTCACCGGGGCGCCGACCCGGGCCGGGTCGACGACCAGGACCACCAGGTCGTCCGGGCCGTCGTAGGAGCCGTACAGGAAGGCCGCCACGCGCGGGAGTTGGTCGCGGGTGGAGCAGTGGATGAAGCCCTCCTCCTGGAGGGTGCGGCCGCGGGTGGACATCTCGTAGCCGCCCCGGGCGTGGGCCTCGTCCCACAGGGAGCGTTCGGTGATGTGCAGGATGTTCGGGAGTCCGGTCATGCGGACACGCTACGGTCTGCGCCCGGCGGGTCCGGGCGGCGGGGGCCGGGATGGCGGGGGCCGGGGCGGTGACGCCTCCTGCGGGCCCGGCGGGCCGGTCTGCTCGCCGCAGTGGGGGTTGCGGCAGGGACCGGGTCCCCAGACCGGAACCCAGGCACCCAGCGTCTTGTGCCGCCGCACCACGCGCTCGACAGGCTGTCCGCAGACCGGACAGACCTGGTCCTGGCTGTCCATGCCCCCAGCGTAGGCCCGGCCCGGCGACCGTGCCCGCCGCCGGACGGGAATCGCCGGACGGGAATCGCCGGACGGGAATCGGCGGGCCCCGCGCACCGTGGGGATGCGCGGGACCCGTCGGGCCGGAGCCCCCGGAGAACCGTGCGGGGTCAGGAGCCGCGCGGTCCCGGGGACTCCGGGGTCTTCACCTGCTGCGCCGGGTCACGAACTCGGCGAGCGCGAGCAGTCCGCCGGCCCCCTCCGGATCGGGCACGGCACGGGCGAGCTCCTGCATCGCCCGTGCCATCCGGTCGGCCGCCTCGGACTGCGCCCAGTCACGGCCGCCCGCCCGCTCCACGGCCAGTGCGGTACGCGCGATCTCGTCGGCGTCGGCCCGCACATGCGGCTCGGCGTACAGCTCGGCGAGTTCGGCTGCGGCCGGGGTGCCGGAGGTGAGGGCCGCGACGACCGGCAGGGACTTCTTGCGGGCGGCCAGGTCCGCGCCGGCCGGCTTGCCGGTGCGCCGTGGATCACCCCATATCCCGATGACGTCGTCGATCAGCTGGAAGGCCAGCCCGGCCTGGCGGCCGAAGCCGTCGAGCGCCGCCACCTCCGCGGCTCCGGCCCCCGCGTACAGCGCGCCCAGGGCGCAGGCGCAGCCGAGCAGCGCCCCGGTCTTGGCCTCGGCCATGGCGAGCACCTCGTCGAGGGTGACCTCGTCGGGCGCCCGGTCCTCCATGGCCGTGTCCGTGTGCTGTCCGGCGCACAGTTCGAGAACGCAGTCCGCGAGCCGGGCGGCGGCCGTCCCGGACGCCGGGTGCGGGTCCTCGGCGAGCAGCCTGAGGGCCAGCGCCTGGAGGGCGTCCCCGGCGAGGATCGCGTCGGCGTCGCCGAACACGGTCCACGCGGTGGGCCGGTGCCTGCGCGAGGTGTCCCGGTCCATGACGTCGTCGTGCAGCAGCGTGAAGTTGTGCACCAGCTCCACGGCGGCCGCGGCCCGGACGGCGGCCGCGCGGGCCGCCCGTCCGCCGAGCGCGTCGGCGGCGGCCAGGACCAGCGCGGGCCTGATGGCCTTGCCCGCGTTGCCGTCCGCCGGGGTGCCGTCCGCGTGCTCCCAGCCGAAGTGGTACCGCGCGATCCGCCCCATCGAGGCGGGCAACGAGGCTACGGCGGTGCGCAGTTCGGGGTCGACGGACGCCCGGACCCGCTCCAGTATCGCCGCCGCCTCGGACCCGTCGGGCGGCTCCGTCCTCCCCGACGGCAGCTGCGTGGCACGCTGCTGCCGCTCCGTCACGAACTCGGCCATGGCCTCCCCCTCGCGGAGTGCGCGTACCGTGGCGTCTCCGCCCCGGCTCGGCACGTACCCCGAGGGTGTACCCGCCCCGGAGGGCGGGGACACGGCCACCAAGTGCGGAAACGTCACCTCCAGCGGCCGATCTCGACGTTCTCCAGCACTCCGAGGGCGTCCGGGACCAGAACGGCGGCCGAGTAGTAGGCCGTGACCAGGTAATTGATGATCGCCTGCTCGTTGATGCCCATGAAGCGGACCGAGAGGCTCGGCTCGATCTCGTCGGGGATCCCGGACTGCCTCAGGCCGATGACGCCCTGGTCGTTCTCGCCGGTACGCATGGCGATGATCGAGGTGGTCCGGGCCTCGGTGACCGGGATCTTGTTGCAGGGGTAGAGCGGGACTCCGCGCCAGGTCGGGATGCGGTTGCCGCCGATCTCGACGGTCTCCGGGACCAGCCCGCGCTTGTTGAGCTCACGCCCGAAGGCGGCGATCGCGCGCGGGTGGGCGAGGAAGAGCTTGGTGCCGCGCCGACGGCTGAGCAGCTCGTCCATGTCGTCCGGGCTGGGCACGCCGTCGTGCGGCTGCAGCCGCTGGTCGTACTCGCAGTTGCTGAGCAGGCCGAACTCCCGGTTGTTGATGAGTTCGTGCTCCTGGCGCTCCTTCAACGCCTCGACGGTGAGCCGCAGCTGATGCTCGGTCTGGTTCATCGGCTGGTTGTAGAGGTCGGCCACGCGGGTGTGGATGCGCAGCACGGTCTGGGCGATGCTCAGCTCGTACTCACGCGGCCGGGCCTCGTAGTCGACGAAGGTGTGCGGGATGTCGGGCTCGCCGCTGTGGCCGGCCGCGAGGGCGACCTCCTTCTCGCCGTACTTGTTGGTGCGCTGCTCGGGGATCGCGCGCAGCTGCTGAAGGTGCTCGCGCAGGGAGTCGGCGCGCTCGGCGACCTGCTCGAAGTCCTGCCGGGACAGGGTGAGCACGGTGCAGGCCGTGTCCGCGCGGGCGGTGTACTCCCAGATGGCGTCCGGGTCGATGAGGCCCTGCTCGCCGAAGTAGGCGCCGTCGGCGAGGACACCGAGCACCGCGTCGTCGCCGTAGGGGCCGGTGCCGATCTTCTCCACGCGGCCGTGGGCCAGCAGGTGGACCTCGTCCGCCCCGTTGCCGAACGAGGCGATGACCTCGCCCGGGGCGAAGTCGCGCTGCCGGCAGCGCTGGGCCAGCTCCGCCAGTACCTCGACGTCCTCGTACGACCGCAGGACGGGCAGCTCGCCCAGCTCCGCGGGGATGACCTCGACCCGGTCGCCGGTCTTCAGGAAGGTGATACGGCCGTCGCCGACCGTGTAGGTGAGCCGGCGGTTCACCCGGTACGTGCCGCCCTGTACATCGACCCAGGGCAGCGTCCGCAGCAGCCAGCGGGAGCTGATCTCCTGCATCTGTGGCGCGGACTTGGTCGTGGTGGCCAGGTTCCGCGCTGCCGCCGTGTCCAGAGACTGCTGCGGCTTGCCCTGATCCGTGCGGACCTCTTCGCCTACCGACATAAGGAAATGCCCTCCCATACCTGCGCGGGCGCCGAACTGCCCACGCATCGGTCTCACGGGCCACCCTTTCATCACGGAGCGTGCCTGGACCATTACCCGAAAGAGCGGGAATAGATCATCGGACTACTGGGCATGCCGACACATCCCACCACCCATCGGTCCCTGATATACCGACTTGTCCGGATCGAATCGCACAGGATCCGAACGCGTTCGAACGAGACTGGCCCGGAAAGCCCGACTTCTGTAGAAAGCCCAGAAGATCTGGAAGATCCAGACAGTTCAAGACGGTGCAGACAGTTCGGATGCGAAGGAGGCGGTCATGGCCCCACCCATGTCCGCGGGCACTTTCCTCGACGTGTTGCGGAACGAGGGCGTCACGGTCGTCGAGGTCGGCGAATGGCAGGAGCACAACCGGAACCACAAGGGCCCCTGGGGGCCCGTCCACGGCGTGATGATCCACCACACGGTGACCCACGGCGCCGAACGCACGGTCCGGCTCTGCTACGACGGCCGCCCCGACCTCCCCGGACCGCTGTGCCACGGCGTCGTCACCAAGGACGGCACGGTCCACCTCGTCGGCTACGGCCGCGCCAACCACGCGGGAGCGGGCGACGACGACGTGCTGCGCGCGGTGATCGCCGAGAAGGCCCTGCCCCCCGACAACGAGGCGAACACCGACGGCAACCGGCACTTCTACGGCTTCGAGTGCGAGAACCTGGGCGACGGCGCGGACCCCTGGCCCGAGGCCCAGCTGGAGGCGATCGAGAAGGTGGCCGCCGCGGTGTGCCGGCAGCACGGCTGGTCGGAGCGGTCGGTGATCGGGCACCTGGAGTGGCAGCCGGGAAAGGTGGACCCGCGCGGCTTCTCGATGGCCTGGCTGCGCGAGCGCGTCCGGGACCGGCTGAAGTGAGTCCGCGCGGCCGCCCCGGGCGACAATGACGACGTGACCAGCGCGGACATACTCACCCCCCGGCTCCCCTCCCCGCTGCAGGAGGCGACCGACGACCGTTTCGCCCGGCACGGCGTCCGTCTCCTGCTCAAGCGGGACGACCTGATCCACCCGGAGCTGATCGGCAACAAGTGGCGCAAGCTGGTCCCCAACATCGAGGCGGCGGCCGGCCGGCCGCTCGTCACGTTCGGCGGGGCGTACTCCAACCACCTGCGCGCCACGGCCGCCGCGGGCCGTCTGCTCGGCTTCCGGACGGTGGGCGTGGTGCGGGGCGAGGAGCTGGCCGGCCGGCCGCTGAATCCCTCGCTGGCGCGGTGTGCGGCCGACGGGATGCGGCTGCACTTCGTCGACAGGTCGACGTACCGACGCAAGGCCGAGCCGGACGTGCTGGCCGGTCTGCTGCGGGCGGCGGGGGCCGAGGACGCGTACGTGGTGCCGGAGGGCGGCAGCAACGCGGCCGCGGTACGAGGCTGCCGGGCCCTCGGCGCGGAGCTGCGGGGGCGGGCCGACGTGGTGGCGATCGCCTGCGGGACCGGGGGCACCCTGGCCGGACTGGCGGCCGGACTGGGGGCGGGACAGCGGGCGTTGGGCGTGCCGGTGCTGCGGGGCGGGTTCCTGGCGGCGGAGATACGGCGGTTGCAGGAGGAGGCGTTCGGGGGGCGGCGCGGGCAGTGGTCGCTCGACGAGCGGTTCCACTTCGGCGGGTACGGGCGTACGACACCGGAACTCGACGCCTTCGCGGCGGACTTCGAGGAGCGGCACGGGGTCCGCGTGGAGCGGCTCTATGTCGCCAAGTTGCTGTACGGACTGGTCGAGCTGGCGCGCGAGGGCGGCCTGGGACGGGACGTGGACGTGGTGGCGGTGCTGACGGCCTGATCAGGGGGCGGACTTCGGGGTGCGGAGTTTCTGGAGCAGGTCGGTCCGCATCTTCGACGCGAGCAGCGGGCCGGCGTCCGCGGCGGTCAGCGGCTCGGCGGCGAGCGGGATCATCCGGTCCCGCCGGGCCGGCGCGGCCGTCCGCTCGTCGTGCGACCGGCGGCCGTCCGCGAAGTAGGCCCGGGACAGCACCGCGACCACCGCGTCCGCCGAGGTCAGCGCCTCGACCATGCGCTGGACGAAGTCGTCGCCGGTGCGCCAGTCCCAGACGTCCGGGATCACGGTGTGCCCGGCCTGCTCCAGGTGCCACCCTGTCCCCACGTTCCGGCCGCGTCGGTCCAATGATCCCCCGCCGGACCGGCGGCAGGGGGTGAATACGCCGACTCACCCGGCCTCGCGGTACGCGGCAGCCTCCTCCAGGTCGAGCCGGCGCAGCAGGGTGCGCAGCATCTCGTCGTCGATGTAGCGGTGGTCGCGGAGGCGGACGAAGACCGTGCGTTCGGCGCTGATCATCTCGCGGGAGAGGCGGCGGTAGGTGTCGTCGACCGACTCGCCGGTGACGGGGTTGGTCTGGCCGAGGCGTTCCCAGACGGCGTTGCGGCGGCGCTCCAGGACCGTGCGGAGGCGGTCGGCGAGCGGGGGCGGGAGTTCGTTGCGGTCGTCGGAGAGGAGTTCGTCGAGCCGGGCCTCGGCCCTGCGGGAGGCCTGGGCCTGGGCGTTCGCCTCGGCGAGGGTCTCGGCCTGCGGGTCGCGGCCGGGGAAGTCCAGCCGGCGGATCAGCGGGGGCAGGGTCAGGCCCTGCACGACCAGCGTGCCGATGACGGTGGTGAAGGTCAGGAACAGGATCAGGTTGCGGTGCGGGAAGGCGCCGCCGCCGTGCACGGTGACCGGGATCGAGAAGGCGATGGCCAGGGAGACCACCCCGCGCATCCCCGCCCACGCCGTCACCATCGCGCCCTTCCAGGTGGGGTTCGCCTCCCGGTCGCGGATCCGCGAGGAGAGGATCCGGGGCAGGAAGGCCGCCGGGTAGACCCAGGCGAAGCGGGCCGCGACCACCACCAGGAAGACGGCCACCGCGTACCAGGCGGCCTGCGCGCCCGCGTACTGCCCGAGTCCCTTGAGGACGATCGGCAGCTGGAGGCCGATCAGGGCGAAGACGGCCGACTCCAGGATGAAGGCGACCATCTTCCACACCGCTTCCTCCTGGAGCCGGGTGGCGAAGTCGACCTCCCAGGCCCGGTGGCCGAGATAGAGGGCGACGACCACGACGGCGAGGACGCCGGAGGCGTGGAACTGCTCGGCGACGCCGTAGGCGACGAAGGGGATCAGCAGGGACAACGTGTTCTGGAGCAGCGGCTCCTTCAGGTGGGTGCGCAGCCAGTGCAGCGGCGCCATCAGGATCAGGCCGACGCCCACCCCGCCCACCGCCGCGAGCAGGAACTCCTCGATGCCGCCGACCCAGGTGGCGCCCTCGCCGACGGCCGCCGCGAGGGCGACCTTGTAGGCGGTGATCGCGGTGGCGTCGTTCAGCAGCGACTCGCCCTGAAGGATCGTCGTGATCCGGGACGGCAGACCCACCCGCCGCGCGACCGCCGTCGCCGCCACCGCGTCCGGCGGGGCCACCACCGCGCCCAGCACCAGGGCGGCCGGCAGCGGCATGCCCGGGACGAGCAGGTAGACCGCCCAGCCGACCACGAAGGTCGCGAAGAGCACGTATCCGACGGAGAGCAGCGCGACCGGCCGCAGCTGGGCACGCAGGTCGAGATAGGAACTGTCGGACGCCGAGGTGTAGAGGAGCGGGGGCAGCAGCAGCGGCAGGACGACCTCGGGGTCGAGGGTGTAGTCCGGGATGCCGGGGATGTACGACACCACCAGCCCGACGGCCACCAGGAGCAGGGGCGCAGGCACCGGAGTGCGCCGGGCCGCCGCCGCGATCGCAGCGCTCCCCGCCACCAGCAACAGCAGTGGCATCACATCCATGATCCTCGCCCGCCCTCGTTTTTCGCGCGGCCACCCGCACACCCGTCGTAATCTGGCAATCATGAAACAGTGCACGCACCGCGACGCGCTGCCGCACCCGGAGCCCGACCCGCTGAACGAGACGTGCCCGGAGTGTCTCGCCAAGGGGTGGCACCCGGTACAGCTGCGGCTCTGTCTGACCTGTGGCCACGTCGGCTGCTGCGACTCGTCGCCGGGAAGACATGCGACAGGCCACCACGAGACGTCGGGCCACCCCATAATGCGGACGTTCGAGCCCGGCGAGGACTGGCGCTGGTGCTTCGTCGACCACGTGCTCGTGTGACACTGCACTACGGCTGCTGAAGACCACAGCACCGAAGGTTCGACGGTTCGACACCGGGGTACGTCAACCCGGCGCGCGCTCTTCCCAATTGGGCAAGGCAGACCTCTAGACACGGAGCGTATCCACAGGTTTACTGTGAGTGACGCCAGGGGGTTGGGGTCCCGGGGACAGAAAAGTTCGGAGCGCGGTAGCGTCACCGCTGAACCACGTAGTGCGTTACCCCGGGGGGCGACCCTCGGCCCCGAAAAGCTTGTACCACCATGGAGGTGAGGGTGTCCCAGATCGCAGGCGAGCCCGCGACCCAGGACTTCGTGGAAGTCCGGCTGCCGGCTGCGGGTGCCTACCTGTCGGTGCTGCGCACGGCCACGGCCGGTCTCGCCGCCCGCTTGGACTTCACCCTGGACGAAATCGAGGATCTGCGCATCGCGGTCGACGAGGCCTGCGCGATCCTGCTCCAGCAGGCCGTTCCCGGCTCGGTGCTCAGCTGTGTCTTCCGCCTCGTCGACGACTCGCTGGAGGTCACGGTCTCCGCCCCGACCACGGACGGCCACGCCCCCTCGCGCGACACTTTCGCCTGGACCGTGCTCTCGGCCCTGGCGGGCAAGGTCTCGTCGGCCGTCGACGAGGACAAGACCGTGTCGATCAGCCTCTACAAACAGCGCGGCGCGGGACCCGGGCCGGCGTGAGGAACGGGGACGGGCCGGTGCGGGACGAAGAGCGCGGCACACGGGAGCTGCCGGCCGGGGGCGAAGGCCCCGAGGCCGGCTCCCGCCGCATGGCTGACGGCATCGACGGCATCCCGGAGCAGGCCAGGCCGCACCCGGAGGACCCCTCCGCGCAGGTCGGTCTGGAGGGTGCCGTGCAGAGCGCGCCCCCGGAAGGTCGGAACGGGGTCGCGGCCCCGCACCGAGCCGGGGCGAAGGCTCGTGGAAGGGCGACGGGCGGGACGATGAGCGAGCACGAGCGATACGCCGAGGACCAGGCGCTGGCCGCAGAGGTGGTGCAGGCGACCCAGCACGAACCTCAGGTCCGCAGCGAACCTCAGGACCGCAGCGGCGCGCGCGCCCTGTTCGTCGAGCTGCGCGGCCTGAAGGAGGGCAGCGCCGAGTACGCGGAGCTGCGCAACCGGCTGGTCCGCATGCATCTGCCGCTCGTGGAGCACCTCGCGCGCCGGTTCCGCAACCGCGGCGAGCCGCTGGACGACCTGACCCAGGTCGCCACCATCGGCCTGATCAAGTCGGTGGACCGGTTCGACCCGGACCGGGGCGTGGAGTTCTCGACGTACGCCACTCCCACCGTGGTCGGCGAGATCAAGCGCCACTTCCGCGACAAGGGCTGGGCGGTCCGCGTCCCGCGCCGTCTCCAGGAGCTGCGCCTCGCGCTCACCACCGCCACGGCGGAGCTGTCCCAGCAGCACGGCCGCTCCCCCACGGTCCACGAGCTGGCCGAGAAGCTCGCGATCTCGGAGGAGGAGGTCCTGGAGGGCCTGGAGTCGGCCAACGCCTACTCCACGCTGTCCCTGGACGTCCCCGACACCGACGACGAGTCCCCGGCGGTCGCCGACACCCTCGGCGCGGAGGACGAGGCCCTGGAGGGCGTCGAGTACCGCGAGTCCCTCAAGCCCCTGCTGGAGGACCTCCCGCCCCGAGAGAAGCGAATCCTTCTCCTCCGCTTCTTCGGCAACATGACCCAGTCCCAGATCGCCCAGGAGGTCGGCATCAGCCAGATGCACGTCTCCAGGCTGCTGGCGAGGACCCTGGCCCAGCTCCGGGAGAAGCTGCTGGTGGAGGAGTAGGTCCCGCAGATCAGCTACTGCGCCCGGGCCCCTTGATCCCAAGGGCCTGGGTGGTAGCCGAGTTCACCAGCAGCACCAGCGAAGCCACCGCCACCACCGCCAGCACGATCCCCACCGGAATCGCCACGCTGTCGGCCTGCAGCAGGTTGTACGCCACCGGCAGCGCCATGATCTGCGTGATCACCGCCGGCCCCCGGCTCCAGCCCTTCCGCAGCAGCAGCCCCCGCGCAGCGATCAGCGGCAGCAGCGCCAGCACGATGAGGGTGACACCCCCGGTGATCGCCTGCCCCCGGTCGTCCGGATCCCCGGTGGCCCCGAGCACGGCCAGCCACACCCCGCCCGCGACCAGCGCGAGCCCTTCCAGCCCGGCCAGCGCGGCGGCGTACGTCAGCCGTCGCGGACGGGGTCCGTCGATTCCGTCGGCCTTCTCGGCCGTAGGCACATGCTCACTGCTCACGCCCGAAAGCGTAGCCCTCGGCCCCGCGGCGGAACCCGCGCCCCTCGCACCCGAGTGTTGAGACTCACGCCCCTATCTCTTACCGGATCCCTAACTCGGTCTGGGCCCGGTACTTCCCAGTAGGTACGCTGCAATCCATGCGTGCACTTCTCGTGGTCAATCCGGCGGCAACCACCACAAGCGCACGTAGGCGCGACGTCCTCATCCACGCGCTCGCGAGCGAGGTGAAGCTGGAGGCGGTCACCACCGAGTACCGCGGCCACGCCCGCGACCTGGCCCGGCTCGCGGCGGAGAGCGACGACATCGACCTCGTCGTGGCGCTCGGCGGCGACGGCACGGTCAACGAGGTGGTCAACGGCCTCCTCCACAACGGCCCCGACCCGGACCGGCTGCCCGGCCTCGCGGTGGTCCCCGGCGGCTCGACCAACGTCTTCGCCCGCGCCCTCGGCCTGCCCAACGACCCGGTCGAGGCCACCGGCGCCCTGCTGGACGCGCTGCGCGAGAAGCGCGAGCGCCTGGTCGGCCTGGGTCTGACCGCCGGCACGCCCGGCACCGAGGACGAGGCGGTCCCGGCCCGCTGGTTCACCTTCAACGCGGGACTCGGCTTCGACGCGGGCGTGGTCGGCAGGGTCGAGCAGCAGCGCGAGCTCGGTAAGAAGTCGACGCACGCGCTGTACGTCCGTCAGGTGGTCCGGCAGTTCCTCGGCGAGCAGCACCGCCGGCACGGAACGATCACACTGGAGCGGGCCGGCGCCGACCCGATCACGGATCTTGTCGTGGCGATAGTCTGCAACACCTCGCCCTGGACGTATCTCGGCAATCGCCCGATGTACACATCGCCTAAGGCCTCGTTCGATAAAGGCATCGACGTACTCGGTCTCAGCCGCCTGTCGACCGCCGCGGCTGCCCGTTATGGCACGCAGTTGCTCACTTCGTCCCCCGAGCGCGGACCCCACGGCAAGCATGCGGTGTCGCTGCACGACCTGGACCAGTTCACCTTGCATTCGAAGGTCCCCCTCCCCCTTCAGATGGACGGCGACCACCTAGGACTGCGTACGAGCGTGACGTTCACAGGCGTACGCAGTGCACTGCGTGTGATTGTGTGAGCGGAACGGGCTAAAGTCCTTTCACTCGAACGTTTAGGCCAGGATCCACCCCATGGAAGTACGGCTGTGACCCAGTCGACACCGAGGAATCAAAAAAAACTTTCCGGAAGGGGTTGTATCCGTCGCTGAGGTTTGCGAGGCTCTAGGAGGCGATCGGGACGGCCCGCAAGACCGGCCTCCACTGATCACCGGAATCCCCCTTCAACTCACAGGACCCCTGCCAGGGAACCTGGCGGTCGGCCCTTCACTTGTTGAGGGATTCGTGAAAGCGTTCACATTCACAAGCAACGTGCATGTAATACCAAGGAGAGGTAGCAGCCATGGACTGGCGTCACAACGCCGTTTGCCGCGAGGAAGACCCCGAGCTCTTCTTCCCCATCGGCAACACCGGTCCTGCGCTGCTGCAGATCGAGGAAGCCAAGGCCGTCTGCCGTCGCTGCCCCGTTATGGATCAGTGTCTGCAGTGGGCGCTCGAGTCCGGCCAGGACTCCGGCGTCTGGGGTGGTCTCAGCGAGGACGAGCGTCGCGCGATGAAGCGCCGTGCCGCCCGCAACCGGGCCCGTCAGGCCACCGCCTGACAGTCCCACCCCTGGTGACAGCCTGAGCTTGGCGGCGCGTACAGCGAGTACGCATCTCCCGCCCCCGAGCCGCAGCGCGCAGTACCCCCGATGCGCTTAGCAGTAAGAGCAGCAACGAGCGAGCAGCCCCGGACCCACCAGGTCCGGGGCTCTTTGCTGTGCACAACCCCCTTCGCCGGGCACAACTCCCTCCCGGGACGCGCTACTTCTGCGGCCGCACCGGCAGGTCGAGGATCACCCGGGTCCCCCGCTCCGGCGCCGGCACCATGTCGAACGTGCCGCCCAACTCGCCCTCCACCAGCGTCCGTACGATCTGCAGGCCGAGGTTGCCGGAGCGGTGCGGGTCGAAGCCCTCGGGCAGGCCGACGCCGTCGTCCTGGACGGTGACGAGGAGCCGGGCCTCCTTGGTGGTGCCGCCGCGGACCGCCGTGACCTCGACCGTGCCGGTGTCGCCCTCGCGGAAGCCGTGTTCGAGTGCGTTCTGCAGGATCTCGGTGAGAACCATCGACAGCGGGGTGGCGACCTCGGCGTCCAGTATCCCGAAGCGGCCGGTGCGCCGGCCGGTGACCTTCCCCGGCGAGATCTCGGCGACCATCGCGAGCACCCGGTCCGCGATCTCGTCGAACTCCACCCGCTCGTCCAGGTTCTGAGACAGCGTCTCATGCACGATGGCGATGGAGCCGACCCGCCGTACGGCCTCCTCCAGGGCCTCCCGGCCGCGGTCCGACTCGATGCGCCGGGCCTGGAGGCGCAGCAGCGCGGCGACCGTCTGGAGGTTGTTCTTCACCCGGTGGTGGATCTCCCGGATGGTCGCGTCCTTGGTGATCAACTCCCGCTCGCGGCGGCGCAGTTCGGTGACGTCCCGGAGCAGTACCAGGGAACCGATGCGGGTGCCCTTGGGCTTGAGCGGGATCGCCCGGAACTGGATGACGCCGTCCTCGGACTCGATCTCGAACTCGCGCGGCGCCCAGCCGCTGGCGAGCTTGGCGAGCGCCTCGTCCACCGGTCCCTTGGTCGGGGCGAGTTCGGCGGTGGTCTGCCCCAGGTGGTGGCCGAGCAGGTCGGTGGCGAGGCCGAGGCGGTGGTACGCGGAGAGGGCGTTCGGGGAGGCGTACTGGACGATGCCGTCGCCGTCCACCCGGATCAGGCCGTCGCCGACGCGCGGCGAGGCGTCCATGTCGACCTGCTGGTTCGGGAAGGGAAACGATCCGGCAGCGATCATCTGCGCCAGGTCGGAAGCGCTCTGGAGGTAGGTGAGCTCAAGGCGGCTCGGGGTGCGCACGGTCAGCAGGTTGGTGTTGCGGGCGATGACGCCGAGGACCCGGCCCTCGCGCCGCACGGGGATGGACTCGACCCGTACGGGGACCTCCTCGCGCCACTCCGGGTCACCCTCGCGGACGATCCGGCCCTCGTCCAGGGCGATGTCCAGCATGGGCCGGCGGCCGCGCGGGACCAGGTGGCCGACCATGTCGTCCTGGTAGGAGGTGGGGCCGGTGTTGGGGCGCATCTGCGCCACCGAGACGTACCGGGTGCCGTCCCGGGTGGGGACCCACAGGACCAGGTCGGCG
This sequence comes from Streptomyces sp. NPDC047061, assembly GCF_040643955.1. Taxonomy (NCBI): domain Bacteria; kingdom Bacillati; phylum Actinomycetota; class Actinomycetes; order Kitasatosporales; family Streptomycetaceae; genus Streptomyces; species Streptomyces sp. NPDC047061. The sequence continues at coordinate 46,992 of NZ_JBEYVI010000011.1, read as the reverse complement.
AAGGAGAGGTCGGAGAGCAGCTGCCACTCCGAGACCAGCAGATGGAGCCACTCGAGGTCGGAGTCGTCGAGGGCGGTGTGCTGGCGGACCAGTTCGTTCATGGAGGGCACGTCTGTGAGCGTACCTGGCGGTATGTGGATGGCCGAAAAACAGCGGCTCAGGGGAGGACGGAGGGCCCGGAAACACCCGCGGGCCGCGGCGCCTGGGAGGGACCCTCAACCCTCCCGGCACCGCAGCCCGGAGCAGCAACGGCCACGGGGTGTGCGGTCCCGATCGGCCGAAGGTGAGGATCCGGGGCAGTCAGGGCAGAGAGCTCCGGTTCCTCGGTCCGCCTTCCTGTGCGGGGAAGACGGAAGAGTGCGACTGTGCCGTACGGCTGATGCCGTACTCGTTCAGCCCTCGTACGCAATTGTGGACTAGACCACGGTGTGTGTCCATGCGTTGGAGACTGTTCACAGTTGATGCGATCGCAGCCTAGCCCGCCGGGATGGGCCGTGGGGGCGGATGGCCAGGGCAATTTTCCCCGGCCCAGGGGGCAGGCCGCGGCGGGCCGCGGAAATTTTCCTTAATTCACCCCATCTGACGTATTCACGTAACCTCACACTTGTCCCCTTTCCCTGCGCCCGGCCCGCAGGGGCAGGGTCCGGTTCTGTTAGATTGGTCCCATCGGATTGGTCTAAACCACATAGACGTTCCTGACCCTCCAGCCCTCTTCAGAACGGCAGGCCCAGCGTGGAAGTTGTGATCGTTCCGGACGCCGCCGCGGGTGGCGAGCTGATCGCCGAGGCCATGGCCCAGCTGCTCCGGCACAAGCCGGACGCGCTGCTCGGGGTGGCCACGGGCTCGACCCCGCTGCCCATCTACCAGGCGCTCACCGCCAAGGTACGGGCCGGTGCCGTGGACACCTCGCGGGCGCGCATAGCCCAGCTCGACGAGTACGTGGGGCTGCCGGCCGAGCATCCGGAGTCGTACCGGTCGGTGCTGCGGCGCGAGGTGCTGGAGCCGCTCGGGATCGGGATGGGCGCGTTCCTCGGCCCCGACGGCGCGGCCGAGGACGTACAGGCCGCCTGCAAGGCCTACGACGCGGAGCTGACGCGGGCGGGCGGCGTGGACCTGCAGCTGCTCGGGATCGGGACGGACGGGCACATCGGATTCAACGAGCCGTGCTCCTCGCTGGCCTCGCGGACCCGGATCAAGACGCTGACCGAGCAGACCCGCGTCGACAACGCGCGGTTCTTCGACGGGGACATCGCGCAGGTGCCGCACCACGTCATCACCCAGGGGATCGGGACGATCCTGGAGGCGCGGCACCTGGTGCTGCTGGCCACGGGTGAGGGGAAGGCCGACGCGGTCGCGGCGACGGTGGAGGGGCCGGTCGCCGCGGTGTGCCCGGCGTCGGCGCTGCAGCTGCATCCGCATGCCACGGTGGTCGTCGACGAGGCCGCCGCGTCCAAGCTGAAGTTCGCGGACTACTTCCGGTACACGTTCTCCAACAAGCCGGAGTGGCAGGGGATCTAGCGGATTCGTCTGCCGGGTTCGGTTCTGTTCGGACTGAACCTGTGTGGTGGGTTGCTCGCGCAGTTCCCCGCGCCCCTTCGGGGCGCGGGCATGCGCTAGGTTGCCCGCCATGACTGAGTTGAGTACCGACGTCTGGCCGGCTGCCCCGATCAGGACCGAGCGGCTCGTGCTCCGTGAGTCCGAGGCTCGGGACCGGGCGACGGTCATCGAGCTGGACGCCTCGCCGGAGGTGGGCACCTACCTCGGTGGCCCCCGGCCGCGTGCCGATCTGGAACGCCTGGTGCCGGAGGTGCCCGGGCGGCGCCCCGGCTTCTTCGTGGTCGAGCTCGACGGAGCGGCGATCGGCACCGTCCAGCTCGACCCGCACAACCCCGAGATCGCGCCCGACCGCCGCGCGGCCGGGGAGACCGAGCTCGGCTACCTGTTCCTGCCGGAGGCGTGGGGACACGGGTACGCCTTCGAGGCGTGCGCGGCCGCCCTCGACTGGTTCTCCGGAGTGCTTCCCGGTGAGCCGGTGGTGCTCTACACCCAGACCGCCAACGTCCGCTCGATGCGCCTCGCGGCGAAGCTCGGCTTCACCGAGCAGGAACGATTCGAGGCGTACGGCGCCGAGCAGTGGTTCGGCGTGCGGTCCCCGGCCCGCTGACAACGCCGGACCGAGGACCACTCCCTGCGTGCTCGCCTACGCGGTCACGCCCGCGATGACCTCGGCCGCCGCCGTACCGCACACCCTCGCCGCGCCGTGCGTGGCGATGTACAGGGCGCCCCGGGGCGCGGCCTGGGGCAGGCCCATCTCCACCACGATCGTGTCGGGGCGGGCCTTGAGCAGGATGTCCAGGGCGCCGGTCATCCAGGGGTACCGGTGTTCGTCCCGTACCACCGCGACGATTCGGCGCTCCCCCGCCGCCACGATCGCCGCGTGTCCCGCGTCCTCGCCCGCGAAGCTGCCGGTCTCGGTGCCGGGCACGAGGCGGGTCAGTTCGGCGGAGACACCCCACGGGGTCTCCGTGCCCACCGCGATGTTGGTCTCGGGGGTGAGGGAGGCGACGAACAGGGGGTCGGCCGGGGGTGTGTAGGGGTCGACGCGCGTCACATGAAGCGCGCGGCGGGCGGCGACGAGGCCGATGTCCGTGAGGGCGGGGTCCGGCTGGGCCACTTCCGCCGTGGCCGTCCAGGTCGCCATCGCCCGCACCCGTTGCGCCGCGTCCGCCAGTCGCTCCTCGGGGAGTTCGCCGGAGCGGACCGCCGCGACCAGGGCGTCGCGCAGCCGTCGTACCGTCTCGTCGTCCGAGAGGCCGCCGCCCACGCAGATCGCGTCGGCTCCGGCGGCTATCGCCAGGACGGTGCCGTGTTCGATGCCGTAGGTCCCGGCGATGGCCTGCATCTCGATGCCGTCGGTGACGATCAGGCCGTCATAGCCGAGTTCGCCGCGGAGCAGTTCGGTGAGGACGCGGTGGGACAGGGTCCCGGGCCGGGTCGGGTCCAGGACGGGGACCAGGATGTGGGCGCTCATCACGGCGCGGGTACCGGCGGCGATGGCGGCGCGGAAGGGGACCAGCTCGCGAGCGCGCAGGATGTCGGCGGTCGCGTCGATGCGGGGCACGGCGAGGTGGGAGTCGACGGCGGTGTCGCCGTGGCCCGGGAAGTGCTTGGTGCAGGCCGCCACCCCGGCCGCCTGGAGGCCGCTGACGTAGGCCGCCGTGTGACGGGCGACCAGGTCCTGGTCGGCGCCGAAGGAGCGGACGCCGATGACCGGGTTGGCGGAGTTGGAGTTGACGTCAGCGACCGGGGCCCAGCTGAAGTTCACCCCGCAGGCGGCGAGGCGGCGGCCCAGTTCGAGGGCGACCTGCCGGGTCAGCTCGGGGTCGTCGACGGCGCCGAGGGCGTGGTTGCCGGGGAAGGAGGAGCCGGTGCGCACCTCGAGACGGGTGACGTCACCGCCCTCCTCGTCGATCGCCACCAGGACGTCGTCCCGCTCGGCGCGCAACTGCGCGGTGAGCGCGGAGAGCTGCTCGGCCGAGATGATGTTGCGGCCGAACACGCCCACGGAGGCGAGGCCCTCGCCGAGCCGGCGCAGTACCCAGTCGGGGGCGGTGGTGCCGGTGAAGCCCGGCTGGAGGACGGTCAGCGCGTCGCGCGTGATTCTGTCCTGTGAATTGAACGCAGCCGTACCGCTGGCGAATGTCGTCATCGGATGGGGTTATCCCTTCACGGCGCCCGCGGTGAGGCCCGCGGCCATCTTGCGCTGGACGAGGAGGAACAGGACGACGATCGGCACGGCGAGCATGGTGGCGCCGGCCATCATCGGGGCGTATTCGGTGCCGTGCTGCGTGGTGAAGTTGGCCAGCCAGACGGTCGCCGTCTGGTGGTCCTGGCTGAGCAGCATCAGGGCGTAGAGGTACTCGTTCCAGGCCTGGATGAAGCCGTAGACCGAGGTGGCGACGAGGCCGGGGGCGAGCAGCGGGAAGACCACCCGGACGAAGGCGCCGGTGCGGGAGCAGCCGTCGACCATGGCGGCCTCCTCCAGCTCCTTCGGGATGTTGACGATGAAGCCGCGCAGGGTCCACACCGTGAACGGCAGGATGAAGGTCAGGTAGGTGATGATCAGGCCGCTGAGCTTGTCGTACTGGTCCAGGTCGTTGAGGAGCAGGAAGACCGGGATGATCATGGCGACCAGCGGGATCATCTGGACCGCGAGGATGCCGACGATCACGATCTTCCGGCCGCGGAAGGCGAACCGGGAGATGGCGAGGGCGGCCAGCAGGCCGACGACCATGCCGATCACCACGACGGAGAGGGACACGATCAGGCTGCGGCCGACCGGGCCCCAGAAGTCGGCGATGTCCAGCGCGCGGCTGAAGTTGGACAGGGTGATGCCGGTGGGCAGCAGGCTCGGGTCCGGGTCGATGGCGTCCTTCGCCGGCTTGAACGCCGTGTTCAGCATCCAGTAGACGGGGAAGCCCGAGACGAGGAAGACGAGGAGGCCGAGGAGGTTCCAGCCGGCCTTGGCCTTCCTGCGGCCGGGGGTGGCGACGGTGCTCATTCGACCTCTCCGATCTTCAGCATCTGGCGCATGTACACGGCGACGACGCCGAGCAGGAGGACCACGGTGAGCAGCGCGATCGCGGAGCCCTGCCCGTAGTCGTTGACCACGAAGGCGCGGTCGTAGGACCAGGTGGTCAGCAGCTGGAACTCGGCCTCGGGGTGGCCGCCGCGCATCACGAAGACCTGCGGGAAGACGCCCATGTCCCAGATGACCGAGAGCGTCGTGAGCATCACGATGACCGGCTTGAGGATGGGCAGCGTGACGTAGCGGAAGACGCCCCAGGGGCCGGCGCCGTCGAGGCGGGCGGCCTCCTCCAGTTCCTGGGGGACCTGGGTGAGTCCGGCGCTGAGCGTGATGACCACGAAGGGGACCGCTCCCCAGACCACCAGGAGCATGATCACCGCGAGTCCCTCGGGTCCGCTGGCGAACCAGTTGTGGCCGATCATCTCGACCCCGGGGAGCTTGCTGAGCAGGGCGTTGAGGATGCCGTAGTCGGAGTCGAAGAGCCACTTGAAGACCGTGGTGGCGACGATGACCGGCATGCCCCAGCTGGCCACCAGCGCGATGTTGACCAGGGTCTTCACCCAGCCGGAGACGCGCTGCAGCAGCAGGGCGACGAGCATGCCGACGACCATGGTGAAGATGACGCAGCCGGCCGCGAAGAAGATCGTGCGCAGCACGACCTGCCAGAACTCGCTGTCGCCCAGCACCTTGGAGAAGTTCCCGAACCCGACCCACTCGGCCGGCTTGAACCCCCACAGCTGGGTCTGCCCGAACTGCTGGAAGGAGAGGGTGACCAGCCGGTAGAGCGGATAGCCGAGGACGAGCGCCAGGACCAGCAGGCAGGGGGCGAGCAGCAGCCAGGGGACGGCGGGACCGCCCGAACGCCGGTTCGCACGTGGTCTTTGCGGGGAGTCCGGTGGAGGTGCCGGCACCTTGGCGGGTGTGGTCGTATCAACGGCACTCATCGTGCGCTCCTCAAACAGATCGAGAGAGGCCGGCAGCAGCGCGCCCCTTCGAGGGACGCGCCTCGCATCCCGACAGGGGACGCGTCTCGCATCCCGACAGGGGACGCGTCTCGCGCCCCGTCAGGGGCGCGGGGAACTGCGCGACCAGCCACAACGAACCGGCACCAACCCACCAACCCGTTGCGGCACCTTCTGACATCAACCCGTCGGCCGGACCTGACCCCCCGTCGGTCAGGCCCGGCCGCAGACCGTTACGGGGTGTTGATGACCTTGTCGATCGCCGCGTCGGCCTCCTTGGCCGCCGCCTCGACGCTCTCCTTGCCGGTGCCGATGTTCTGCAGCATCGTCTGCAGCACCTGGGCCTTCTCGACCTGGCCCCAGCCCGGCGCCATCGGCACGAACCAGTTGGACTCGGCCGCCTCGGCCGGCACCGCGGTCGCCGGGTCGCTCTTCAGCGTGGCGAGGTCGGTCTTGTTGTTCGGCAGGTTGCCCTTGGCCATCAGGCCCTTCTGGCCGGACGGGCCGGTGAACGCGTTGATCCACTCGGCGGCGACGGCCTGCGCCTTGGACTTCACCGGGATGGCGAGGTCGGAGCCGCCCAGGAAGACCGGCATGTTCTTGCCGGACGGGCCGGGCATCACGAAGTTGACCAGGTTGTCCTTCAGCTTGCCGCCGGTCTTGTCGTTCTTCGGGTCGGCCGCGGTCGCGCCCTCCCAGGCGGCACCGAAGATCATGGCCGACTTGCCCTGGCCGTAGACGATGTAGCGGTCGGACTCGTCCTTGGTCTTGTCACCGTGCATGTACTTGTCGATGACGCTCTTGAACTCGGTGAGGCCCTTGATGGACTCGGCCGACTCGAGATTGCCCTGCCACTTGCCGCCGTTCTCGACCGCGATGGAGCCGCCGGCGTCGTAGACGAAGGACATGGCCGCGTACCAGTCGCGGGTGGGCTGGTACCAGGCGCTGAACTTGCTGCCTTCCTTCTTCTGGATCTTGTCCAGGTCGGCGGTCAGCTCGGTGTAGGTCTTCGGCGTGGTCTTGATGCCGGCCGAGGCGGCGATGTCCTTGCGCCAGTTGGCGACGCGGCCACCGGCGTAGTACGGCACGCCGTAGGTCTTGCCGCTGTAGGTCACCGAGGCCTTGAGGCCGTCGAGCCACTGGTCGGAGCTGCTGAACTGGGAGGCGTCGACGGGAGCGAAGGCGCCCTTCACCATGTAGCCGAGCATCTCGGTGTTGCCCATCTCGACCACGTCGGGGGCCTTGTCCGTGGCGAGGACGGCGTCCAGCTTGGTGTTCTTGTCCGGCCAGCCGTAGTACTCGTGCTTGATCTTGATGCCGGGGTGTTTCTTCTCCACGGCGGCGTCGGCGGCCTTCACCAGGTCGGGCCAGTTGTTCTGCGCGTCCACCGTGAGCCAGACGGTCAGCGCCTTGGCGTCCGAGCCCTGGGACTTGTTGTCGTCCTTGTTGTCACTGCCACACGCCGCGACCGAGAAGACCATGCCCGCGATACCAATCGCGGCTATCAGCTTGCGCTTCACGCCACCCTCCTCAGGGATGCCACAAACCCCCCTGCCTCCCCGCACGAGCGTTGGGCCGGGACCTGGACCAATGGTGTAGACCAGTGCGGGAAGCTTGGCCCAGACCAGCAGGCCTGTCAAGGGTGGCCGAATAGGCTCCGACCAGCCGTTATGCGACCTACATATGCAGGAACCTTTAAGTAAGAACCCCTCGAAAACCTGAGGCGCGGACGAGACAATTCCGGTAGACCACTCCAGCGATGGACTAGACCAGAAGGGCCCGCGACGGTATACAGAAGGGATCACGCAGCGTGCAGGGCAAATCCCGGTACGCTGCCGTGCCACATGGCGAGCAGGACCAGTAGCCGGGAAGGCGGAGCATGAGCACCGACGTCAGCAGTGCGGAGAACGAGAGCGGGACAGCCGTCCGTACCGCGCGCGTGCCCAAGTACTACCGCCTGAAGAAGCACCTGCTCGAAATGACCGAGACACAGGCCCCCGGCACCCCGGTCCCGCCCGAGCGCACCCTGGCCGCCGAGTTCGACACCTCCCGCACCACCGTCCGCCAGGCCCTCCAGGAGCTGGTCGTCGAGGGCCGCCTGGAACGCATCCAGGGCAAGGGCACCTTCGTCGCCAAGCCCAAGGTCTCCCAGGCGCTGCAGCTCACCTCGTACACGGAGGACATGCGCGCCCAGGGCCTGGAGCCGACCTCCCAGCTGCTGGACATCGGCTACATCACCGCCGACGACCGGCTGGCCGGCCTGCTCGACATAACGGCAGGCGGGCGGGTGCTGCGCATCGAGCGGCTGCGCATGGCCAACGGCGAGCCGATGGCGATCGAGACCACGCACCTGAGCGCGAAGCGCTTCCCGGCCCTGCGCCGCTCCCTCGTCAAGTACACGTCCCTGTACACCGCCCTCGCCGAGGTGTACGACGTCCATCTCGCCGAGGCCGAGGAGACCATCGAGACCTCCCTCGCGACCCCACGCGAGGCCGGCCTGCTCGGCACCGACGTGGGCCTGCCGATGCTGATGCTCTCCCGCCACTCCCTGGACCGCGAGGGCCAGCCGGTGGAATGGGTCCGCTCGGTGTACCGCGGCGACCGCTACAAGTTCGTCGCGAGGCTCAAGCGGCCCCAGGACTGAGGCCGTTCACACCCTGCCCCTCCTGACGGCTCATCACCCTTCTCCACCAAATCGACATACCGACATGCGGATGAGGTCTTCCACTGACCTCACGCGTTCGCCATGATTGCCTGCGCATTACACAGGTGAACAACGGTGATCGCCGTGCGGTCAGTGAGGGGACGGAGCCGCGAGATGTCAGATGCGTCCGAAGTGACCAAAGCGGCGGTGGTGACGCCTGTGCGCGTCGCCATCGCCCTCTGCCTGATAGCGCCCTTCGTGGCGATGCTGTGGGTGGGCTCGTACGCCAAGACGGACCCGGTGTTCATCGGGATCCCGTTCTTCTACTGGTACCAGATGCTGTGGGTGCTGCTCTCGACCGCGCTCACCATGACCGCGTACCAGCTGTGGGAGCGTGACCGGCGTGCCCGCAGGGCCGCCACGAGCGCGGACGGGGGTGCGTCGGAGTGAAGGACGGCGTGAACGGCGTCGCGCTCGGCGTCTTCATCTTCTTCTTCCTGGCCGTCACGGTCATCGGCTTCCTGGCCGCCCGCTGGCGCAAGGCCGAGAACGAGCACTCGCTCGACGAATGGGGCCTCGGCGGCCGGTCGTTCGGAACCTGGGTCACCTGGTTCCTGCTCGGCGGCGACCTGTACACGGCGTACACCTTCGTCGCCGTACCGGCGGCGGTCTACGCGGCGGGAGCGGCCGGCTTCTTCGCCGTGCCGTACACGATCCTGGTCTACCCGCTGATCTTCGCGTTCCTGCCCCGCCTGTGGTCGGTCTCCCACAAGCACGGCTACGTGACGACCTCGGACTTCGTGCGCGGCCGCTTCGGCTCGCGGGGCCTGTCCCTCGCCGTCGCGCTGACCGGCATCCTGGCAACGATGCCATACATCGCGCTGCAGCTCGTGGGCATCCAGGCGGTGCTCGACGTGATGGGCATCGGCGGCAGCGACGGCACCAACTGGTTCCTGAAGGACCTCCCGCTCCTCATCGCCTTCGGCGTGCTCGCGGCCTACACGTACTCCTCCGGCCTGCGCGCCCCCGCCCTGATCGCGTTCGTGAAGGACGCACTGATCTACCTCGTCATCGCGGTGGCGATCATCTACATCCCGATCAAGCTGGGCGGCTTCGACGACATCTTCGCCAAGGCCGGCGACAAGTACACGGCGGCGGGAGCGGGCGGCCTCGTCCCGGCCCCGGCCGGCCAGTGGACGTACGCCACGCTCGCGCTGGGCTCCGCGCTGGCCCTGTTCATGTACCCGCACTCGATCACCGCGACGCTCTCCTCGAAGAGCCGTGACGTGATCCGCCGCAACACCACGATCCTGCCGCTGTACTCCCTGATGCTGGGTCTGCTCGCCCTGCTGGGCTTCATGGCCATCGCGGCCGGCGTCAAGGTCACCAACGGCCAGCTGGCGATCCCCCAGCTGTTCGAGAACATGTTCCCGGACTGGTTCGCCGGGGTCGCCTTCGCCGCGATCGGCATCGGCGCCCTGGTCCCCGCGGCCATCATGTCCATCGCGGCCGCGAACCTCTTCACCCGCAACATCTACCGGGACTTCATCAAGCCCGACGCCACGCCGAAGCAGGAGGCCCAGGTCTCCAAGCTGGTCTCCCTGCTGGTGAAGGTCGGCGCGCTGGTCTTCGTCCTCACCATGGACAAGACGGTCGCCATCAACTTCCAGCTCCTCGGCGGCATCTGGATCCTGCAGACCTTCCCCTCCCTGGTCGGCGGCCTGTTCACCCGCTGGTTCCACCGCTGGGCGCTGCTGGCGGGCTGGGCGGTCGGCATGGTCTACGGCACGGCCGCCGCGTACGGCGTGGCCTCCCCCACCCAGAAGCACTTCGGCGGCTCCTCGAAGGAGATCCCCGGCATCGGCGAGATCGGCTACATCGGCCTGACCGCGTTCGTCCTGAACGTGGCGGTCACGGTGGTCCTCACCTTCGCCCTCAAGGCCCTCAAGGCCCCCGAGGGCATCGACCAGACCAGCCCCGAGGACTACACGGCGGACGCGGGCGACCCGGGCGTGGAGGTGGAACTGCCTCCGGCCGTCGCGGGATCCGCGCACTGACGAGACCCGGCCGGGCGCACACGCGGCTCCCTAGTCGCGCGTGCGCCCCGACATCGCGTCCCAGAAGCGGTCCAGTTCGCGGACGCGCATGCTCACCCAGGGCGGCGTCTTTCGGTGCACGAGCCGGGGAAAGCACCGCCGTACGGGTCCCGGCAGCAGCACCTGCTGCTGCCGGCAGAAGGGCTCACGGACCTCGCCCCGGGGCACTGTGCCCCGGGGCGGGTACGGGCACAGCTGGAACTTGCAGTCGGCCAGACAGGTGGTGCCCGGTGCGGGCGGCGCGGCGGTGCCCGGCCGCAGACCGGGCCGGAGCGGCTCACGGCTCACGCGGATGCACGGCGGGAGCGGCGTCCCCGAGCGCTCGGCGCGGGCCATGCGCTCCTCGACCTCGTCCGGGTACCCGTCCCGCTCCACCAGGTTCAGCATGAGCAGCACGTCGGCGACGAGGCGCTGGGCGCGTCCGTCGAGGGTGCTCCACCCGGCCGACGGCGGTATCCACAGGTTGTGCCTGCGGTAGCCTCCGTTCCGTTCGATGCGCGAGCCCACGTTGTCGGTGACGGTCTTCTCGTCGATCCACAGGAAGCGCTCGGGCTGCCCGGTCTCCAGCGCCATGGCCACCAGGTCGGCGGCCTCGGCGACGAACGGATGGAGTGTCCGCCGAGGCGCGTCGCCGTTGGTGCCGGGCGGGCCCGGCGGGCCGTTCACCGTGCCCGCCATGGAGAGCCACCGCTGCACCGTCTGCACCGCGCTGGTGCCGGCGATCGCGCGGGACGGCCCCTGCCGTCCGCCGGAGCCGTTCTCCCGCCAGGCCGCGCCGTCCGCCTCCCGTTCGTGGTGGCCGGCACTGTCCGGAAGCTCCCACAGGCACAGCGCCTGAAGCAGCGTCAGCTGCGTGTACCAGCACCGGGACCGCTGCAGCACCGTCTCCGCCTGCCGGATCAGGTCGACCCGGCTGCCCGGATACGAATACGGGTGGCGTTTGCGCCGATTGGCCGCGAACTTGAAACCCTGGGCCAGCGCGGCCTCCAGGGCGAGCGGCAGGTCGGGGGCGCCATGGGTGTACTCCGGATCGAGATGACGCATCCACTTGGTGAGACGTTCGCGGGCCTCGTCACGGTGGGCGTCGTCGACGGAGCCCACGTACATGGGAATCGTCCAGGCCCGCATCACGAACTCTCTGGACAGCTCGATGCGGTCCTTCCGGTACCGCTGCCTGGTCTCCTTCCGGCGCTGCTGCAGGCGGTCGACCTCCGCGGCCGACCTGTCCCACGAGGACGTGCGGGCCGTCATCGCGTCCCGCATCCACCCGTTCCAGTCGCGGTCCTGCTCCCTCTTGCGGTCCCTCAGGCCGCTGACCGTCTCGTCGTACTCCCTGATGGGGTCGACGCTCTGGCCGTACTTCTCCCTGATGACCGCGAACGCCGGGTTTCCGCCGCTGCCCAACTCCTGGCTGACGGCCAGGCGCACGGCATACGAGGGATCCGCCTTGCCGATCTGGAAGAGGTAGTAGTAGAGGAGCATGGTGTCGGTCTTCGCGGAGGCCGCGCGCAGTGCGGTGCCGAGCTGCCTGGCCAGCCTGCGCTTGGCGTCCTCGACGGTGCGCCGGTCACCCTTGATGTCGGGCCAGCGGTCGTACACCTTCTTGACGATGTCGCTCAGCAGGCGCGGCCTGGCTTCGGCGCCGTCGACCTCCAGGGCCGCCGCGTACAGGTCGAGGGCCTTGGGATCGTCCGTGCGGCGGTTCGCCGCCGTGAAGAGCCGGTCGGCCATGGGACGCCCGTACACCGGAGCCTGCCGCCACAGCTCGTCCCGGTACTTGCGCAGCTCGGCCCCGACACTGCCGCCCTTGGCCGACTGCTCCGCCGCCCGGCGACGGGCGAGCAGCACCAGGGCGATGAGCAGCTCACGGCTGGGGCCCGGCGGCCGCAGCGCCAGCTCGATCAACTCGCCGGCCTCGCGCTCGCCGAGGTGACTCAGCATGCGGAAGCCGAAGTAGGCCTGGAGGGTGCTGTGCGGGAAGCGGATCCTCTTCTCGAAGCTCTCCGCCAGGCGGAGCTTGTTCGCGTTGGCCGCGAAGCGGGCGAACGCGATCTGGCACTGGCCCATGTCGCCCTCGCGCAGACGTTTGCTCTCCCTGGGGCTCAGACGGTCGCAGAGCGCGTTCCAGATCCGTTCCCGGTGCCACTCCGAGAAGGTGTTCCCACGCTTGCCGTACCGGTCGAAACTGCGCGCCGTGGCCCACAGATGGTCCGCCCGGGCCGTTGTCCGCCGCGTCGGACCCGGGTGGACGTCATCGCCCAGCAGTTCGGCGAAGCCGACCTCCAGCCTGTCCTGGAGCAGTCCGATGCACGCGAGCGCCGAGACCACCTCGACGGTGTCGTCGCGTTCCTGGGGGCTCAGCTCGACGTCCTCGCGCAGCCGGCCCTCGCGCACGGCACGGTCCCACGTCTCCAGCAGCCACAGCCGCAGCGTGCTGCGGTCCCAGCTGCGGGTGTCCAGCCGATGGGCGCCGTTGCGCAGACGGCTGCGTTCCAGGCCGCCGTGGCGGTGCAGCTCGCGGGCGATCTGGAGGTAGATGGGTGATTCGGTGACCTCCGCGGTCTCCACGATCCAGTCGACGCGGCGCTCGTCGGTCTCCGGGTCCCGCGCCTCGACGAAGCGCAACGCCTCCTCCTCGCTCAGCGGTTCGAGCTCCACGATCGCGGCGGGGGTGCTCTCGAGCGGGCTGTGCGGCCGGGACGCGATGACGAGCGGCAGCTTCTCCTCGTGGGCGCGCTCGATGGCCTTGCGGATGATGTTGTCCCGGTCCTCCTGGAACCTCTCGTCGAGCACCGCCTCCTCCAGGCCGTCGGCGATGACCACCACCTTGTCGTCGGCGAGGAGTTGCTGCCAGACCCGGTCGTTCTTGCCGCGCGCCAGGATGCCCCGGGGCGCCTCCTCGGCGAACCGTTCCCTGGCCATGCGCTCGAAGTTCAGGTCGCCGCCGACGGCGTCCCGCAGCCGTATCGGCACGGGAACGGCGTGCTGATCGGCCAGGAGTTCGGTGAGCCGCACCAGAACGGCGGTCTTGCCCGTGCCGATACCGCCGACGAGCAGATAGGGCCTGCGGGTCTCGCGCTGCCGCAGTCGCTGGGCGATGACCCGGGCGATCTCCTCACGGCCCACGATCTCGGAGATGTCCGGCCCCGCGGTGCGTACCAGTCGGTGCGGCTCCTTGCGTGCCTTGGCGAGGTAGCGCCTCTTGGTCCAGTGGTACCAGAAGAACAGGAACGCCGCCGCGGCGACCGAGGCGGCGAGGAGCGGACCGAGGAACCGCAGGACGGCGTCGAATCCGTCCTCGGACCGGTGCCGCCACTGCTCGAAAGGGGTCGTGCGGTGGGTGACCAGGATCCAGATGCCCTCACCGACCCAGGCGAGGAACAGGATCAGGAGGGTCAGCCAGACCACCCGGTTCAGATTGGTGTACGACCACCACCTGCGCCAGTTCTTGGGGCGGGTGGTGTTGCGGCGGGCCTCCAGCCAGATGGTCAGACTGTGCCAGCGGCCCAGAAAGAACCGCCGGAGCCGGCGCCACGCCCGCCTCGCGTCCAGCGTCGCCATCGGCGCACTGCGTGGCCGGACCTTGCCCGGCGGGTGACGGACGATTCTCGACATGGTGCCTCTCCTTCCGAGACCGGATCTCGGCACGGAGGACCCGCGGGCACCTAACTCCATGGAAAGCACTCCCGTCACACTCCGCAACTCGACTGCCCGCAGGGCGGAAAGGGACGGGACATCCCCCGGAGAATCCGGGCGCACGTGGTCGGAGTCCTCCGGCAGACTCGGCACCATGGACATCACGATCCGGCCCGCGGAGCCGACCGAGTACGCACCCCTCGGCGAGATCACCGCCCAGGCCTACCTCCGGGACGGCCTCCTCGACTACGGCGAGGGCGACGCGTATCTGCCCGTGCTGAAGGACGTGGCGAGCCGGGCGGCCGCCGCCGACGTGCTCGTGGCCGTGGACGGCGAAAGACTCCTCGGCGGCGTCACCTTCGTCGCCGGCCCCGGCCCGGTCGCCGACATCGCCCGCCCCGGCGAGGCCGAGATCAGGGCGCTCGCGGTCGCGCACGAGGCCCGCGGCCGAGGCGCCGGCGAGGCGCTCGTACGGGCCTGCGTCGACCGCGCACGGGCCACCGAGGGCTGCACGGCCGTCGTCCTGTCGAGCCAGCGGAGCATGCACACGGCCCACCGCATCTACGAACGCCTGGGCTTCGTCCGCACACCGGAGCGGGACTGGAATCCCGTGCCGCACCTGGACGACCTCACTCTCCTCACCTATCAGCTGACGCTCTGACACCACCGCGACACAACATCTGGGGGTGACACGACAACCCGGCACTAGATGTATGCTCATGCTCGCTGTCGCCGCAGGGGAATCCGGTGCGAATCCGGAACTGTCCCGCAACGGTGTACTTGTGCATGTTCGTGCACAGGAGTCAGTCCGAGGACCTGTCGACAGCACGCCCGGCCATCCGGCGAGGGCGTTCTGACGTCCGGGCCTCGTGGAGTGGGCCGGGGACGCGACACGCGTGCATGCGCCCGTGTGCTGCCTCCTGCCCTCCGCCAGGCCCCGAGCCCAGCGAGGGAGAGCCCCACGTGACCATCGCGCCAGCCGACCCGGCCTCAGCGACCAGCTCTGTGGAATCCGTGACGGACGACGGTCCCGGTACCGCGTTGCTGCGGACCCTGACCGAGCTGACCGCCGACCTCCCCGACGCCGACCCCGGCCGGGTCGCCGCCGCCGCGTTGCGTGGCCGGTCGGCGCGGGCCGACGAGGCGGAGTTGCGCGAACTGGCCACCGAGGCCGCCGCCGGTCTCATCTCCGAGGACCCCGCCTACTCCAGGCTCGCCGCCCGGCTGCTGACGATCTCCGTCCGTGCCGAGGCCGCCTCGCAGGGCGTGACGTCCTTCATCGGGTCCGTCGCCGTGGGGCACCGGGAGGGGCTCATCGCCGACCGGACCGCCGAGTTCGTACGGCTGCACGCGGCCCGCCTCGACGCCCTCGTCGACCCGAACGCCGACGACCGCTTCGGCTACTTCGGGCTCCGCACGCTCCACAGCCGTTACCTGCTGCGGCACCCGATCACCCGCCGCGTGATCGAGACGCCCCAGCACTTCATGCTCCGGGTCGCCGCCGGTCTCGCCGAGGACGACACGGTGCGGTCGGTCGACGAAGTCGCCGCGCTCTACGGCCTGATGAGCCGCCTCGACTACCTCCCGTCCTCCCCCACCCTCTTCAACTCCGGCACCCGGCACCCCCAGATGTCGTCCTGCTACCTCCTGGACTCCCCGAAGGACGAGCTGGACTCCATCTACGACCGCTACCACCAGGTGGCCCGGCTCTCGAAGCACGCCGGCGGCATCGGTCTTTCGTACTCCCGGATCCGCAGCCGCGGCTCGCTGATCCGCGGCACGAACGGGCACTCCAACGGCATCGTGCCGTTCCTGAAGACCCTCGACGCCTCGGTCGCCGCCGTGAACCAGGGCGGCCGGCGCAAGGGCGCGGCCGCGGTCTACCTGGAGACCTGGCACTCCGACATCGAGGAGTTCCTGGAGCTGCGCGACAACACCGGCGAGGACGCCCGCCGTACCCACAACCTCAACCTCGCGCACTGGATCCCGGACGAGTTCATGCGCCGGGTCAACGCCGACGAGCCGTGGTCGCTGTTCTCGCCCGCCGACGTGCCGGAGCTGGTGGACCTGTGGGGCGCCGAGTTCGACGCGGCCTACCGCAAGGCCGAGGCCGACGGGCTCGCGCGCAGGACCATCCCGGCCCGTGACCTGTACGGCCGGATGATGCGCACCCTCGCGCAGACCGGCAACGGCTGGATGACCTTCAAGGACGCGGCCAACCGCACCGCCAACCAGACGGCCCTGCCCGGTCACGTCGTCCACTCCTCGAACCTCTGCACGGAGATCCTGGAGGTCACGGACGACGGCGAGACGGCGGTCTGCAACCTCGGTTCGGTCAACCTCGGCGCCTTCGTGGACACCGCGAGCGGCGACATCGACTGGGAGCGGCTGGACGAGACCGTCCGTACCGCCGTCACCTTCCTCGACCGGGTCGTCGACATCAACTTCTACCCGACCGAGCAGGCGGGCCGGTCGAACGCCAGGTGGCGGCCGGTCGGACTGGGCGCCATGGGCCTCCAGGACGTCTTCTTCAGACTGCGGCTGCCCTTCGACTCCCCGGAGGCCAAGGCCCTCTCCACCCGGATCGCCGAGCGCATCATGCTCGCCGCGTACGAGGCCTCCGCCGACCTCGCCGAGCGCAACGGCCCGCTGCCGGCCTGGGAGAAGACCCGTACCGCGCGGGGTGTGCTGCACCCCGACCACTACGGCGTCGAGTTCACCTGGCCGGAGCGCTGGGCGGCGCTGCGCGCCCGGATCGCGTCGACCGGTCTGCGCAACAGCCTCCTCCTCGCGATCGCCCCCACCGCCACCATCGCGTCGATCGCCGGTGTCTACGAGTGCATCGAGCCGCAGGTCTCGAACCTCTTCAAGCGCGAGACGCTGTCCGGCGAGTTCCTCCAGGTCAACTCCTACCTGGTGCAGGACCTCAAGGACCTCGGCGTCTGGGACGCCCGCACCCGCGAGGCGCTGCGCGACGCGAACGGCTCGGTGCAGGACTTCGCCTGGATCCCCGAGGAGGTACGGCGGCTCTACCGCACGGCGTGGGAGATCCCGCAGCGCGGCCTGATCGACATGGCCGCCGCCCGCACCCCCTACCTCGACCAGGCCCAGTCCCTGAACCTGTTCCTGGAGACGCCGACCATCGGCAAGCTCTCCTCGATGTACGCGTACGCCTGGAAGTCGGGCCTGAAGACGACGTACTACCTGCGCTCGCGCCCGGCGACCCGGATCGCCCGCGCGGCCCGAGCCACCGTCCCCGTGCAGCAGACGGCTCCCGAGGACGCCGTCGCCTGCTCCCTGGAAAACCCCGAGTCCTGCGAGGCCTGCCAGTAATGACCAGCGACAACAAGAACCTTCTCGACCCGGGCTTCGAGCTGACCCTGCGCCCCATGCGCTACCCGGACTTCTACGAGCGCTACCGGGACGCCATCAAGAACACCTGGACCGTGGAGGAGGTCGACCTCCACTCGGACGTGGCCGACCTCGCGAAGCTCACGGCCGCCGAGCAGCACATGATCGGCCGTCTGGTCGCCTTCTTCGCGACGGGCGACTCGATCGTGGCGAACAACCTGGTGCTCACGCTGTACAAGCACATCAACTCCCCGGAGGCGCGCCTGTACCTGTCGCGCCAGCTCTTCGAGGAGGCCGTGCACGTCCAGTTCTACCTGACCCTGCTGGACACCTATCTCCCCGACCCGGACGACCGCGCCGCCGCGTTCGCCGCCGTGGAGAACATCCCCTCCATCCGTGAGAAGGCCGAGTTCTGCTTCCGGTGGATGGACTCGGTGGACAACATGGACCGCCTGGAGTCGAAGGCCGACCGCCGCCGCTTCCTGCTCAACCTCATCTGCTTCGCCGCCTGCATCGAGGGCCTGTTCTTCTACGGCGCCTTCGCCTACGTCTACTGGTTCCGCAGCCGCGGTCTGCTGCACGGCCTGGCCACCGGCACCAACTGGGTGTTCCGTGACGAGACGATGCACATGAGCTTCGCGTTCGACGTCGTGGACACCGTCCGCAAGGAGGAGCCGGAGCTCTTCGACGACGAACTGCGGCAGGAGGTCACCGACATGCTGCGGGAGGCCGTCGAGGCGGAGCTGCAGTTCGCCCGGGACCTGTGCGGTGACGGCCTGCCCGGCATGAACACCGACTCCATGCGCCAGTACCTGGAGTGCGTCGCCGACCAGCGGCTCGGCCGCCTGGGCTTCGCCCCGGTGTACGGCTCGGAGAACCCGTTCTCCTTCATGGAGTTGCAGGGCGTCCAGGAGCTGACGAACTTCTTCGAGCGGCGCCCGTCCGCGTACCAGGTGGCGGTGGAGGGCACCGTCGACCTGGACGAGGACTTCTGAGCCGCCGTACGCCGGCTACTTCAGGTCGAGCACGTCCCCGGCCGACACCTTCCGCGAGGTGGTCGTCGTGCCGGGGAAGTACCAGCGCCAGCTGCCGGAACTGGAGCTTGACCTGCTGCCCCGTGGCCCGGCACACGGACGTGGTCGCGCTCATCTACCGGATCGTCTTGGACGTCCCCACGATGACGTTGCCGCCGCCGTTGACGACGGTCTTCACCACCCGGATGTCGCCCCGCCCCTCCGCGTGGACTCCGGTCGCCGTCGTCAGCACCAGGGCCGCCGCCCCGCCGGCCGCGGCCCAGGCCGTTCTGCCTCTCATGATCCTCCCCTTGTCGTGCGCGAGCCAGGAGAGGCTATGCGATCAGGGACCTTCCCCGGTGGGCGGTGTCCCGGGCGCGCCCGGCTTCCGCGGTCCGCCGCGCCTCCCTGATCTGCCGGTCGATGCGCCGGTCGCGCAGGACGCCGAGCGCGGACGGGAGGGACATGAGGACCAGGATCCCGAGGACCAGGACCATTCCGATGAGACCTTCGATCTGGTTTCCGTTCATGGACACTACTGTGGCGCCGAATACTCCTTACCGTGAGTGGCAGCACTGCCACACACCCTCGAATTACTGCCAGCCGCGAGGCACACTGGCAGCATGCTGAAGAACGTGGCCACAGTGCTCCTCGACGGTGTGCACCCCTTCGAGCTCGGAGTCGTCTGCGAGGTCTTCGGCCTCGACCGCTCCGACGAGGGGCTGCCGGTGTACGACTTCGCGGTGGTCTCGGCGGAGGGACCGGCGCTCGGCACCCATGTGCCCGGCCTCACCGTCTCCACGCCGTACGGCCTGGACCGGCTTGAGGAGGCCGACCTGATCGCGGTGCCGGCCTCGGACGCCAACATCGCCCGGGACTACCCGCCCGAGCTGCTCGCCGCACTGCGCCGGGCGGTGGACCGGGGGGCCAGGGTGCTCAGCGTCTGCTCGGGCGTCTTCGTGCTCGGCGCGGCCGGGCTGCTGGACGGGCGCCGCTGTGCCGTGCACTGGCGCCACGCGGACCTGCTGGCCCGCCGCTTCCCGCGAACCCGGGTGGAACCCGACGTGCTGTACGTCGACGAGGACCCGGTGATCACGTCGGCGGGCACCTCGGCCGGTATCGACGCCTGTCTGCACATCGTGCGCAAGGAGCAGGGCCCGGAGGTGGCGACGAAGATCGCCCGGCGGATGGTGGTGCCCCCGCACCGGGACGGCGGCCAGGCCCAGTTCATCGAGCGGCCGCTGCCGGAGGGGCCCTGCGACACGGTCGGCGGGGTGCTGGCCTGGATGACGGAGCACCTCGACGAGGAGGTCACCGTCGAGCAGCTGGCCGCCCGCGCCCTGATGGCCCCGCGCACCTTCGCCCGCCGCTTCCAGCAGGAGACCGGCACCACGCCGTACCGCTGGATCCTGCGGCAACGGGTGCTGCTGGCACAGGAGTTGCTGGAGGGGACGGACGAGACGATGGACGCCATCGCGGGCCGGACCGGCTTCGGCACGGCGGCCGCGCTGCGGCACCAGTTCGTACGGTCGCTGGGCACGACGCCGAACGCCTACCGGCGCGCGTTCCGGGGCCCTGAGGCCGCCTGAGCGCGCGCCGGTATCAGGCGTGATCCGCCGGTCGGCAGGTCACCAGGGCACGGGTGCGAGCAGCAGCCGGTGCGGGCGCAGGGTGATGCCCACCCGGGTGGTGTCGTTCGACCCGGCGACCTGTTCGAAGCGGTACCTGGCGCACAGGGCCGCGGTGATCAGGCTGAGCTGGGTCATGGAGAAGTGGTCGCTGGGGCACTTGCGGTTGCCGACGCTGAAGGGGCTCATGGCGTACTTGGGCACGTCCTTGGCCCGCTCAGGAAGCCAGCGGTCCGGGTCGAAGTCGAGGTGCCCGGCGTACGAGTGCGGGTCGCGCTGGATGGCGTAGGGGCTGTAGACGATGTCCGCCCCGGCCGGAATGCGATAGCCACCGAGCTCGGTGTCGGCCTTGGCGCGCCGCGTCAATATCCATACGGCGGGCCGCAAACGCATCGCCTCGACGACGACATTGTTGGTGTGCGTGAGCCGCCGAACGTGCTCAAAACCAACCGGCTGACCGCCCGTCACCGATTCGACCTCGGTCCGTACCTTCTCGGCGTGTTCCGGGTGTTCGGCGAGCACCTGGAGCAGCCACATGATCGTGGAAGCGACTGTTTCGCTTCCGGGGGTGAGTATCGCGACCACCTGGTCGTGGATCTCCTGTTCCCCGATCGGGTCGCCATTCTCGTCCTTCGCCGCGAGCAATGCCGTCAGCAAATCGTCCGGCTTTTGACCAGATGCCCGCCGCTCGGCGACGATCTCGTCGACGAGGAGATGCAAATCGGCCAGGGCACGGTTGAATTCGCGGTTGGCCGGCAACGGCAGCCTGTACAGCGGGCCGAGTGGTACGACCATCCGCCGGTACATACCGCGGAAGACGCTCGCGAGATCGACGCTGAGCCGCTCCGCGCGCTCGTCCATGTACTCGCCGCGCAGCAGGCAGCGGGCGGCGATGCGGACGGCGACCCGGAAGGACTCCGAGGTGCAGTCGACGGTGGCGCCGGGCTGCCAGCGCTCGGTCAGCGCGTGCGCCTCCTCCTCCATGACGGGCCCGTAGTCCGGGATCGCGGAGAGGTTGAACGCGGGCTGGATGGTGCGGCGCTGACGCCGGTGGCGCGGGCCGTTGGCGGTGGCCACGCCCTCCTTGCCGAGCAGCCCCTCCAGGGACTCCCACAGCGGGCCGGCGATGACGAAGTCGGGGTTCAGGGCGAGGGCCCCGGTGAGCTCCGGGGTGGTGACGGCGTACACCTCCTTGGGGCCGAGCCGGAGGCGCACCATGTCGCCGTGGGCGCGCAGCCGGGACATGAAGGCGAGCGGGTCGCGGACCAGCCGCCAGCCGTGCCCGAGTATCGGCACACCGCCGCCGGCGAGGGGCGGTTCGCGCAGTTCGGCGTGGTCGGAAGTCTCCGCGGTCGCGGGGTTCACGGACTCGACGGTCATTTCTCACCTGCCGCTTCGTTGTTGACGTACGGGGGCGTGGACCGGTCGTCCCAGCTGTCGACCATGTAACGGCCGGATTCGTGGTGGAACCAGTAGACGGAGCTGAACCAGTTCCGCATATTGCCGACGCAGGCCGTGACGGCGGCGCCGAGTTCCTTTCCGCGCACGGTGCCGTCGTCGAGCTGATCGGCGAACCGCAGCGCGATCCGTTCGGCGTCCAGGAATTCGCTGATGCATTCCTCGACGCGTCGCCTGACTTCCTCGACCGCCTGTTCCAGGCTCATTCCCTCATGGGTGACGAGACTGATTCCGAGATTGTGCACCTCGTCGCCCGCTATTTCCTTGGGAAGTGAGCAGAGGTCGTTGTACCAGGCGGCGAATTCCTGGCTGAGCAACGCCGGCCGGCGGTACGCCGGGTTTTTCCTCACCGCGTCCGGGAGTTCGGTCCCGGCGCTCGGCTCCAGCAGGTCCGTCCATATCCAGTGGGCGAAGGTGAGGCGCCGCAGGGCCAGGTACTCCTCGACCCCGGGAACCTGTCCCGCCCTGCGGTTGCGGAACTCGCGGTCGTAGGCCTCGATCACCGCGTGGAAGTGCCGGGCGAACCGTTGGTTCCAGGTCACCGGCAGGAACGAGTACAGCCGCGCGACGCTGTCCGCGAACCCCGCGACCAGGGTGTCCGGGTGGTGCAGGTGGTGCAGGGGCGCGTCGAGGGCCGTGTGCAGCCGGAACCGCAGCCGCCGCCAGTCGGCCGGCCTGCGGTGCACGGCGTCACGGTCGTGCCGGTCGTCCCAGACGAAGAACCAGGCGCTGTAGTCGCATATCGCCTGGATGACCTCGTCGGACGCACCCAGGTAGTACCCCGCCATGAGGTCCGTGTAGCAAAGGCCGTCGGCATATTCCTGAACCTTGTCGGCCGGCATCAGTCGCTTTTCCAGCAGCCAGAGGCGGGTCTTCTCCTGCAGCTGGGGCCAATACGGATGCAGTTGCCGGGGAAACTCGGCCTCGACCACCGGGAGGGCGAGTTGTGGTGGAACCGCGACCGCCGTCGGCGTCGATGTGGTGCTGTGTGGGAAAGCATGCACGAACAAACCCCTCTCAGCCGAGCCAGGTGCGCACACCCCTCCCGCTGTGCCGGGCGTGCGCCGTTGCGTATCCCCGCAGTTCCCATTCAGCACCACAACTGACCAGTCTGGGAACGGATTTGCTTCACTCACTACCCCACAGTGCCGAGAATCTCCCCTTGTGTGACTGATTAAGGATCGCTAGGGGTGCACAAAGGATCGAATGTACGACGCACAGACGAGCGAGTCTGACCGAACATGACGAACGCCTGGTCGGATGGTTCCCGACCAGGCGTCACAGCTGTCCTGCAGCGTTCCCTGCGTATCAGTCGTTGGCGACCACGGGGTAGCGTGGCTCGTTCTCGGCCATCTGCCGCAGCGCGTCCTTGCGCTCGCGCTTGGAGAGCCGGTCGATGTACAGGTAGCCGTACAGGTGGTCGGTCTCGTGCTGCAAACACCGAGCGAAGTAGCCGGTGCCGCGCACCTTGATCGGGTTGCCCTTCTCGTCCTGCCCGGTGACCTCGGCGTAGTCGGGCCGGGCGAGCGGGGCGTAGGCGGTGGGCACCGACAGGCACCCCTCGTTGCTGTCGTCCAGCCGCCGCTTGTCGGCGGGCAGCTCGACGAGCTTCGGGTTGCACACCACGCCGACGTGCCGGGCGCCCGCGTCGTCCTGGCAGTCGTAGACGAAGACCTTCAGGTCGACGCCGATCTGGTTGGCGGCGAGGCCGACGCCCTCGGCGGTCCGCTGACTCGCGAACATGTCGGCGACGAGCTGGTCCAGCTCCGCCCCGAACTCGGTGACGTCCTTGCACTCCTTGTGCAGCACCGGGTTCCCGACGACGGTGATGGGCCGCGAGGTCCCCCGCGCACGCCAGGCGTTCTCGCGCTCCTCGGCCCCCTCGGTGTCGACGACGAACCCCTCGTCGTCCACGGGGAGCACGCCCGCGTGCTGCTGATCGGTGTCCTGCTGGGCCATGACGGACGTAAGCCTTCCTAGGTAAAACGGGGGTGATGTTGCGAATACAGGGTACGTGGCAGCGTCCGTTCAGGGACGCGCCCCGAAGGGGCGCGGGGAACTGCGCGACAAGCCCCCACCGGCCCGCACCCGACGAGCGGCGCTCAGCAGACCTCTTCCAAATCCCGCCAATCCCGGGAGTCGGGGCTGTCCGCAACCCACCCGTCCAACAACCCCCTCACCAGCGAGGCCGGCGCAGCCACCCCGCACTCCCGCTCCGGTACCCACAGCTGCCCGTCCGTCCGATGCCCGAGCGGCCCCGGATGCCCCGGCTCACTGTGGTCGTGGGGATCCAGGTGCACCCCGTCGCCCTCGTCGGACGGCATCCGCGACTCCGAGCACATCCGGCACAGCAACCGCACCGAGGAGGACCAGTCCTCCGCCGCGAACCCGGCATCCCCCGCCAGCTGCTCCAGCGCGTCCCGGTCCGCCTCGGTCGCCGCCTCCAGCAGCACCACCCAGGTCGGCACCGGCGACGGCGCCCACAGCTCGATCTCGTCGAAGACGGGGTACGCGTGCCCGGTCGCCGTGGTCCGCTCGCCGTGCGGCACCCCGTCGTGGAGGACGACCTCGCCCCAGCGCCGCCCGGACGAGGGAAGCGGAATGGACTGCACCTCGATGCGGGCGGGGTCCAGCCGCCGCCCCCACACCACCTCGGCCTCCCCCTCCGGGGACAGCCGTACGGCGGCACTGCCCAGGTCCATGCCGTCCGGCTCACCGGACGCGGTGGCGCCGCCCGGCACCCGCAGCCCGTACGCCTGCCAGGCCCGCCGCGCCAGCGGCCAGTCCTGCAGCGCGGTCGCGGCGATGCCCACGTTCCACCAGTCGGGCGCCCCGGTCTCCCGGTCGAGCAGGGCCACCGCCCGCAGCCCGGCCGCGCGGGCCTGCTCCCAGTCGTGCCGGAACTTGTGCAGCAGGGCGAGGTTGAACCAGGACTCCGACAGCCAGGGTTCCAGGTCGGCGGCACGTGTCAGCAGCTCGCCCGCGTCCTCGTACCGGCCGTCACCGATCAGCGTGAACGCGCGGTCGGTGGCCTGCCGCCAGGAGGCGGAGGGCCGGTGCCGTCCCTTGCCGAAGATCCTCACGATTCCCGCCTGCCAGTTCCATTTCCGCACAGTGGGCTGGCTTGTGCCCCCGGACATCACCCTCTCCCTCGCATCCAACCACGTACGACGGGAGGGCCGCTCATTACCCATGGGTTACCCAGCCGCGCGCAAGGTCAGACAGTCTCTGGAGAGCACGCGGGCCAGCGACTCCACGACCTCGGGAGCGTAGTCCCCGGCAGTGGCGAGGCGTAACTCCTCCAGCGCCGTCAACGGCCCGCCGGGCCCGGAATCCCGTGCCTTCTCCTCGTACGCGTTGACGGCCCGCACGATCCGGGCGGCGACCGGCTGCTCCCGGTACGGGTCGGCCTGCCGCTCCACGACCACGGCGACCGTCGCGTCCACCCCGGTCTGCCGTACGACGGCTCCGCCGAGCAGGGCGATCCGCCGCTGCTCGGCCGCCGGCAGCCCGGCGGTGGCCCCGGCGGGCACCGGGTCGACGAGGCTGAGCTGGCCGATGTCGTGCATCAGCGCCGCGTACTCCAGCACGGTGAGCTCCGCTTGGGACAGCCCCAGGTCCCGCCCGACGGCCTGGCTCAGCGTGGCCACCCGGCGGGCGTGCCCGGCCGGGGTGTACCCCGCTATCTCGGTGGCGCGGGCGAGCGAGGCGATGGTCTGCCGGTAGGTGGCCCGGACGGCCGCGTACCGGCGCAGGGACAGCTGGGTGAGGAGCAGGGGGAGACAGAAGACGGGCAGCGCCCACAGCCCCACGACGGCGACGGCCAGCGCCATCACCGCGCCGGTGGCGCAGACGGCGGACCCGATGCCGAGCAGCCCGCGCAGCTCGTCCCGCAGCAGTGGCCCGAACGGCCACCCCGTGCGGGAGTGGGCCTGCCCGGCGGCGAGCACGGCGTCGCAGAGCGCGGTGAGCACGAGCAGCGCGACCAGCAGCAGCGCGTACGCCGGTCCACCCCACTGCTCCAACACGCCCCTGCTGTAGAGGGGTTGGAAGCAGACGGCGGCGAAGCCGACGGTGAGGACGCGGCGGGTGAGGTGGTCGAGGGTGGGCCGCCGCCCGTGGGCTATGTGCGGGACGTTCCCCAGCAGCGAGGCCGCGCAGACGACGGTGACGACCTGGAAGGCCCCGTCGTGCGTGGCCACCCCGGCATCGGCGCCGAGCAGGGCGTAGGCGAGTCCGCCGGCGGCCCCGAGCGGGGCGGCCTCCCGCACCTCGGCGCCGGTCCACCGCGCCCACTCCCCGATGCCGACGAGCACGCCGAAGGCGAGGGCGATGCCGCGGTCGTCGAGGCCCTCCCAGAGGGTGCCGGCGAGACAGCCGAGAGCGAGGAGCAGGGCGGCGAGACGGATGCACCCGAGCGCGCCGGGACGGCCGAGGCCGAGTCCCGGGACCGGACCGGCGGAGCCACCGCCGACGGAGTCACTGCCGACAGTGCCACTGCCGACGGGACCGCGGCCTGCCTGTGCGGAGCCGCCGCCGGCCCGTCCTGGGGCGTACGCCTGCTCACCGGGCGTCACAGGGCACCTCGCCCGACACTTTCGCGGTCACCGCCCGGCGGACCGGAGACGACCTGGTCGGACGAGCCGGACGAGCCGGACGGGCCGGACGGGCCGGAGTGGTCGTTCCGATCGGCCTGGTCGACCTGATCGGCCTGGTCAGCCTGGTCGTCGGCCTGGTCGGTCCGATCGACGTCGGCGGTGACCGCGGGGTGCCAGCCGTGTCTGGCCAGTGCTCGCGTCAGGGCGTCGACGACCCCCGCGTCGAAGTGCCGCCCGGCGCACCGCCGTAACTCCGCCACCGCGGCGGCCACCGGCCGGGCCCGGCTGTAGGAGCGGGTCGACGTCATCGCGTCGAAGGCGTCGGCGACGGCGACCACGCGGGCGGATTCCGGGATCTGGGTGCCCACCAGTCCGTAGGGATAGCCGCTGCCGTCGATGCGCTCGTGGTGGTGGAGGATCGCCGCGCGGGCCTCGCCGAGGAAGGAGATCCCGCGCACCATCTCGTGGCCGTACTCGGGGTGCAGTTCGATGACCCGCCGTTCCTCGGGGGTGAGCGGCCCGTTCTTGCGGAGCAGCCGGGTGGGCACGCCCAGCTTTCCCACGTCGTGGAGGATGCCGGCGAAGCGGAGCACCTCCACCCGGTCGTCGTCCATGCCCAGCTCGCGGGCGATCATCACGGAGGCCTGTCCGACCCGCTCGCTGTGCCCGCGGGTGTACCCGTCCTTGATGTCGACGGCCTGGACGAGCGCGCGGATGGTGGCCTGATGGGCGGCGCGCTCCCGGTGGTACTGGGCGAACACCCACCAGGACACGCACATCGGCAGCAGGACGAGCAGCGCGGCGACGGGACCGTAGGGGCTGCGCCAGAGCACCGCCATCATCAGCCCGGCCAGCCCGTGCACCCCGACCGGGGCGAGCGAGCGGGAGAGCAGGCCGCGCCAGGCCCGGCGTACCGGCACTCTCCCCCACTGCCCCGAAGGCGTGGGAGGTGCCCCCATGGCGACCGCGAGGATCCCGCCGTCGAGGAGGGCGAGGACCGCGCAGAAGGCCAGCACGGCCGCGCCGCAGGGCAGCAGCGCGTACGGGAAGTCGGAGTCCACCACCGCGTCCCGCCCGCCCAGCGCCCAGTGCACACACCCGGCGCCCCACACCGCGAGCGCCAGTTCGGCGGCCCGCCAGGTCCGGCGCAGTGCCTGCGGCCGTTGCTCGGCGCGCGAGAGCAATGCCCCCGGCAGCGGTACGAGCGCCGCGGCCGGGGGCGGCAGCAGGAAGGCGCCGGCGAGCAGCACCGGGTAGAAGGTGCCGCCCAGACGGCGCCGTACGACGTGCTCGCAGGCCGCGTACAGCGCGGCGAGGAGCGCGACGGCCCACCAGGGCGTGCGTACGCCCGGCAGCTGCAGTACGCAGAGCAGGGCGGCGAGGGCGACACAGGTCACGTACGCCCGTACGCGTGCCGGAACCGCCTCCATCTCGCCCCTCCTCCGACCATGCCTGTCCAGGCTCCGGAGCCTAGGGCGGAAGCCGGAGGGTCCGGGGGCTTATGACCGGAGGATTAGCACGTTCGGGTGACGGGACGGCGGGGCGGGAACGGCCCGGCACCGTCGCGGTCAGCTCTCCGGCGCGACCGGAGTGACCTGTGCGGTCGGCGCGACCGGAGCGGCCTGGGCAGCCGTGACGTCGTGTTCCGGGACGGTCTGGCCGGAGCGGATCAGGTCCAGCCGCCCGAGCACCTTGGCCCGCAGGTCGCTGGGCACGTCGTCATGCCCGCAGCACCGCTTGACCAGCTTCTTCACGGCCTGCTCCAGCCCGTACTTCTCCAGGCAGGGGGAGCACTCGTCGAAGTGCTGCTTGAACTTGACGCGATCGACGTCCGGCATCTCACTGTCGAGGAACTCGTACAGATGATCGAGTACCTCACTGCAGTCCGTCTCGTGCGGCTCTCCGCAGCTCATGAGCCCGAGCCTTTCGCTTCGTTCGACTCCCCGGCGCCGGCCGGTACGAGCCCGCGCTCACGCGCGTAGTCCTCCAGCATGCCGCGCAGTTGACGGCGGCCCCGGTGCAGCCGGGACATCACCGTACCGATGGGTGTCCCCATGATGTCCGCGATCTCCTTGTACGCAAAGCCCTCTACGTCGGCCAGATAGACGGCGATGCGGAATTCCTCGGGGATCGCCTGCAGCGCTTCCTTCACGTCCGAGTCGGGCAGGTGGTCGAGCGCCTGCGACTCCGCGGAGCGCAGACCGGTCGACATGTGCGACTCGGCGCGGGCGAGCTGCCAGTCCTCGATCTCCTCGGCCGCGGAGCGCTGGGGTTCGCGCTGCTTCTTGCGGTACGAGTTGATGAAGGTGTTCGTGAGAATGCGGTACAGCCACGCCTTGAGGTTGGTGCCCTCGCGGAACTGGTGGAAGGACGCGTACGCCTTGGCGTAGGTCTCCTGCACGAGGTCCTCGGCGTCGGCCGGGTTCCGTGTCATGCGCAGCGCGGCCGAGTACATCTGGTCGAGGAATTCGAGCGCGTCCCGCTCGAAGCGCGCGGTGCGCTCCGACGTCGACTCCGCGCTGACGCCCTGGCCCTCGGGCAGCTCCGCCTGGCCGTTGTCGGTCCCTGCGTCGGTACCGGTGACCGGACCCACCTCCTCAAGATCCCGGGCAGGACCAAAACCGATCCCACTCGTCTCGGAGGATAGAACACGACCCGTGCCTGCCGCCGCTCGAATAGGAGCGGTCTTGGCCGCGTGCAGCGCCGACCAGTCCAGGTCAACGCGGCTGTCGCGGCTCGGGCAGATGGTCGAACCCATGCGGCGGACTTCCTCTCCTTCGGCGTCGGCGCTGGTGCCCCAGCACTTCTGTCCGCCTCAACAGTGGTCCGCCGCGCAACATTCCCGGGCGTCACCCGAGCGACGCGGTCCATGCGACGACCGCGTCCGTGATGATGGTCACTGCCCTTTCCTGCCCGATCTCCGCACGTTTGGGCACCGCGAACCCGTGATCGGCGCCCGGCACCTCGACGAGTTCGTACTCCCCGTCCGGGAACTCGGCCGGCTTCCCGAACGGGTCGTTCCCGCCCTGCACGACCAGCGTGGCCACCCCGGCGCCCAGCAACTCCTCGGCCCGC
Source organism: Streptomyces sp. NPDC047061 (assembly GCF_040643955.1). Classification (NCBI taxonomy): domain Bacteria; kingdom Bacillati; phylum Actinomycetota; class Actinomycetes; order Kitasatosporales; family Streptomycetaceae; genus Streptomyces; species Streptomyces sp. NPDC047061. The sequence continues at coordinate 17,943 of NZ_JBEYVI010000011.1, read as the reverse complement.
GACTTCTCCGGCTTCCCCGGCGGGTGCAGCGGGAAGCTGAGCGCGAGGACGGCGGCGGCGCCCAGCTCCGTCGCCGTACGGCAGGCGACCCGGGCCCCCGCGCTGCGCCCGCCCGCCACCACCGGCAGCCCCGGCGCCGCCAGCGCGGGCCACAGCCCCCGCCAGCCCACGTCGAGCGTCCTCGGCGCGGGGGCGACCTTCTTCCCGGCGACCCGCCAGGGCTGCTCGACGAGCGCGACGGTCACGCCGTGCTCCGGCAGGACCGCCGCGATCGCCTGCAGGTCCCGCGCCTCGATGCCCCCGCCCGCCCCGTGGCCGACGGCGAGCACCAGCCGCGCCTTCTCCGCCTCGTGCCAGGTGATGCGGGCGTCCCCCGCGTCCGTACCGACGATCTTCGCTGTGGTCACGTGAGAAGGCTAGAAGAGCGTGCCCTCCTCCGGCCCCTCCAGCTCCTTCAGCAGCTCCGGGCTGTTGTTGCGGACGTTGCTGACCGCCGTGGAGACCGGGTAGGCCCGCATCAGGCCCTCCGGCGGCGGGGCGAGCAGCGAGCGCAGGTCCTCGACGTCCGTCCGGGCCGGGTCGAGCCAGGCGTCCCAGCGGTCGGGCGTCAGCATCAGCGGCATCCGGGGGTGGATGTCGTGCAGCGACCGCGGCCCTTCGGCGGGCGCCACGCCCAGCGGCCCGGTCTCGGCCTCCGTGGTGATCACCGAGCAGGTCGCCCACCAGGCCAGCGGGTGCTCGTCGGGCAGCGTACGGTCGCGCCAGAACTCGTACAGCCCGGCCATCGCGAACACCGAGCCGTCGGCGGGGAGCACGAAGTACGGCTGCTTGCGCGGCCGCTTCTTCTTCCCCTCGACCTCCAGGTCCCGCTCCTCCTTCTCCGTGACCCACTCGTAGTAGCCGTCGGCGGGCAGGATGCAGCGGCGGGTGGCGAAGGCGCGGCGGTACGACGGCTTCTCGTGGACGGTCTCGGCCCGCGCGTTGATCATCCGGGCGCCGCCCTCGGGCGACTTGGCCCAGGAGGGCACCAGCCCCCACTTGAGCCTGCGCAGCTGGCGAACCGGACGGCGGTCGTCGGCGTCTTTCAACGGACGGTCGAGAACGGCGTAGACCTCCTTGGTCGGAGCCACGTTGTAGTCGGGCTCCAGGGTCTCCTCGGGTTCCCACTTCTCTATTTCAAAGACTCCTGCGAGATCCTCGGGCCCACGACTGGATGCATACCGTCCGCACATACGTGCAACACTGCCAGACTCCGCCTGACCAGAGGGAGCAACCGCCGCACCATGGACAGCTTCGCCGCCCTCGCGCTGCCCGACCTCTGGGACCGTCTGACGGGTACCCAGTCCGACCCCGATCTGTGGGTGGTGCTCGCGACCCTGGCCGCCGCGCTCGCGGTGGTCGTCCCGCACAACCTGTGGCGGATATCCCGCAACGCCATCACGATCGCCCACGAGGGCGGGCACGGCCTGACCGCCCTGCTCACCGGCCGCCAGCTCACCGGCATCCGGCTGCACTCCGACACCAGCGGCCTCACGCTCAGCCGGGGCAAGCCGCACGGCATCGGCATGATCCTCACGGCGGCGGCCGGCTACACGGCTCCCCCGCTGCTGGGCCTCGGCGGCGCGGCCCTCCTCGGCGCCGGCCGCATCACCCTGCTGCTCTGGCTCGCCACCGCCCTGCTCGTCGTGATGCTGGTGATGATCCGCAACGCGTACGGCGTCCTCACGGTGTTCCTGACGGGCGGCACCTTCCTGCTGGTGTCCTGGCTGGCCGGCCCCCAGGTACAGGCCGCGTTCGCCTACGCCGTGGTGTGGTTCCTCCTCCTCGGCGGAGTCCGCCCGGCCTTCGAACTCCAGGCGAAGCGCTCCCGCGGCGGCGCCGGCGACTCGGACGCCGACCAGCTGTCGAGGCTGACCCATCTCCCGGCGGGCGTATGGCTGTTCCTGTTCCACACGGTGTCGCTGTGCTCACTGATCGGCGGCGGCCGCTGGCTCCTGGGAATGTGACCGGCACATCACAGCCGACAGCACCACAGCCGCCCCAAAGGGGCGCGGGGAACTGCGCGACCAGCCCCCACGGCGCCGCACCCGACCACCGGCCGATCCGCGAAGCGGCACCGCACCCACCCACCAGCCGCCCGCCCACCGGCCGTCCCCGCTCCCTGCCACTAAAGTGACCCCATGGCCGCAAACCCCACCGCACCAACCGCCCTCTGGCCCGCCCCCCACGCGCGCGGAGCCGTCGACGCGACGGTTCACGTGCCGGGGTCCAAGTCGGTCACCAACCGCGCCCTCGTCCTCGCCGCCCTCGCCTCCGAACCCGGCTGGCTGCGCCGCCCCCTCCGCTCGCGCGACACCCTGCTGATGGCCGGCGCCCTGCGCGCGATGGGCGTCGGTATCGACGAGGGCGTGGGCCCCGACGGCTCCGGCGAGGCCTGGCGCGTGCTCCCCGCAGGGTTCCGCGGCCCCGCCACCGTCGACGTAGGCAACGCCGGCACGGTCATGCGCTTCCTCCCGCCCGTCGCCACCCTCGCCGCAGGCGACATCCGCTTCGACGGCGACCCCCGCTCCTACGAGCGCCCCCTGCACGGCGTGATCGACGCCCTGCGCGTCCTCGGCGCCCGGATCGACGACGGCGGCCGGGGCGCGCTCCCGCTGACCGTGCACGGCAGCGGCGCGCTGGACGGCGGCCCGGTGTCCATCGACGCCTCGTCCTCCTCCCAGTTCGTGTCGGCCCTCCTGCTCTCCGGCCCGCGCTTCAACCAGGGCGTCGAGGTCCGGCACACCGGCCGGAGCCTCCCCTCCCTCCCGCACATCCGGATGACCGTCGACATGCTGCGCGCGGTCGGCGCCCAGGTGGACACCCCCGAGTCGGGCGGCGAGCCGAACGTCTGGCGGGTCACCCCGGGCGCCCTGCTCGGCCGGGACCTCACCGTCGAGCCGGACCTCTCGAACGCCCAGCCGTTCCTCGCCGCGGCCCTGGTCACGGGCGGCAGGGTGCTGATCCCGGACTGGCCGTCCCGGACGACGCAGCCGGGCGACCGGTTGCGCGAGATCTTCACCGAGATGGGCGGTTCCTGCGAACTGACCGAGTACGGCCTGGAGTTCACCGGCTCGGGCCGGATCCACGGCATCGACGTCGACCTGGGTGACGTCGGCGAGCTGACCCCCGGCATCGCGGCGGTCGCCGCCCTCGCGGACACCCCCTCCACGCTGCGCGGGGTCTCCCACCTCCGGCTGCACGAGACGGACCGGCTGGCCGCGCTCACCAAGGAGATCAACGAGCTCGGCGGCGACGTCACCGAGACCGCCGACGGGCTGCGCATCCGCCCGCGCACGCTGCACGGCGGCGTCTTCCACACCTACGAGGACCACCGCATGGCGACGGCCGGTGCGATCATCGGCCTGGCCGTGCCCGACGTGCAGATCGAGAACGTGGCGACGACGGCGAAGACCCTTCCGGACTTCCCCGACCTGTGGACCGGGATGCTCGGGAGCGACGGGGCCTAGGGGCGTACGACGATGCGCCGCTACGGCAAGCACACCGACGAGGACGACATCCGCGCCCGCCCCAACCGCAAGGGCAACCGGCCGCGGACGCACATCCGCCCGAAGCACGAGGACGCGGCCGAGGGGATGGTCCTCACCGTCGACCGGGGCCGGCTGACCTGTCTGGTCGAGGACCGGACGATCCTGGCGATGAAGGCCCGTGAGCTGGGCCGCAAGGCGGCGGTGGTCGGCGACCGGGTGGCCCTGGTGGGCGATCTGTCCGGCCAGAAGGACACCCTCGCCCGCATCGTGCGCATCGAGGAACGCACGTCCCTGCTCCGCCGTACCGCGGACGACGACGACCCGTTCGAGCGGGTGGTGGTCGCCAACGCCGACCAGCTGGCGATCGTCACGGCCCTGGCCGACCCCGAGCCCCGCCCCCGCCTGATCGACCGCTGCCTGGTCGCGGCCTACGACGGCGGCCTCACCCCCCTCCTGGTCATGACCAAGTCGGACCTGGCCCCGCCGGACAAGCTCCTGGAGCTGTACGGCGACCTGGAGATCCCGTACGTGGTGACGAGCCGCGAGGAACTGGCGGCGGGTGACGCGGCCCACCGGGTCCGGGAGCATCTCGACGGCAGGGTCACGGCGTTCGTCGGCCATTCGGGCGTCGGCAAGACCACGCTGGTGAACGCCCTGGTCCCGGAGGACCGCCGCCGTACGACCGGACACGTGAACGCGGTGACGGGCCGGGGCCGGCACACCACGACCTCCGCTCTCGCCCTCCCGCTGTCCGACGACGGGGGCTGGGTCATCGACACCCCCGGCGTCCGCTCCTTCGGTCTGGCCCACATCGACCCGTCCCGGGTGATCCACGCGTTCCCCGACCTGGAGCCCGGCACCGAGAACTGCCCGCGCGCGTGCAGCCACGACGAGCCGGACTGCGCGCTGGACGAGTGGGTCGCCGAGGGCCACGCGGACCCGGCCCGGCTGTACTCGCTGCGCCGGCTGCTGGCGACGCGGGAGCGCACGGAAGGCGACTGACCACCGGGGTGTTTGTCATGACCCGAGTTCGGTAAGTGCATAATCGCACCGAGCTGGACATACGGGAGGACAGCACATGGCGTGGCTGCTGGTGATCGTGGCCGGGATCCTGGAGACCGGCTTCGCCGTGTGCCTCAAGCTCTCCCACGGCTTCACCCGACTATGGCCGACGATAGCCTTCGCCTCCTTCGCGCTGGGCAGCTTCGGTCTGCTGACCCTCTCCCTGAAGAAGCTGGACGTGGGCCCGGCGTACGCGGTCTGGACCGGCATCGGCGCGGCGGGCACCGCGATCTACGGCATGATCTTCCTGGGCGACCTGGTCTCGACCCTGAAGATCGTCTCGATCAGCCTGGTGATCGTGGGAGTGATCGGCCTGCAGCTCTCGGGCTCGTCCCACTGAGAGGCGCCGGACCGGGCGGCCGGGCCGGTTCCAGCAGCTCGAAGGGGGTCGTCGACTTCCCGGACCCCGACTCGCCGACCAGCACGAGCGTCTCGCCCCGCCGCACCTCCAGGCCGACGCCGTCCACGTCAGGTGCCGGCGGTCCGCTCCGACCTGGCGGACCTCGGCGCGAACGGACTGGCCGGCGAGGACTGCACGAAGGCGGGCCGGCTCAAACAGCCCGGTCGTGCACGGGCTGCCGGTGGAGGGCGCCGCGGACCAGGTCCGCCACCGCTCCGTCCACCGGGGGCGCGGCCACGCAGGACAGGGCGAGCCGGACGGCCAGCTCGCAGGAGCGGGCCAGCTCGCTGTCCGTCCTCGCCGCGCCGGTCCCGGAGAGCACGGCCACCGCCCGGTCCCGCACGATCTGCACGAAGTCTCCGGGCGAGGGCAGCGGCCCGTCCGCCCGGCGCTGCGCGGGCACCGCGGAGGAGGACGGCACCGCGGAGAGCGTCGGCGTGGGCAGCCGCTCGCTCCAGCAGCCGGTGAGCATGGCCCGTACCAGCGCGTTCTCGCGGGCCGTGGCGGCCATCCACTCGGCGGTCGCGGTCAGCCGCTCGCGCGCCTCGGCATGGCTTCCCAACGCCCGTTCGACCCCCGCGAGATAGCCGTCGGCCTCCCTGCGCACCAGCGCCCTCGCCAGGCCTTCCTTGCTGCCGAACTCGTTGTACAGCGTCTGCCGGGACACCCCGGCCGCCGCCGCCACGTCGACCATCCGCACGGCAGCCCACGGCCGGCGCGCGAGCGCCGCGTACGCGGCGTCCAGAAGGGATTCCCGGGCTGCAGGCATCATCGCCTCCCTGGGGCGAGCGGCTCTGCGCCCAGATTTGACGCGCACGAATCCACTGTCAAGGGTTCGCGAAGGCATCGGGGGGCGCCCTTCGGCCAACACGCGCGGGCCTGCCACGCGCCTGCCACGCGCCCGCCACGGGCGTGCCCGAGACATTCCGAGGTCACCGCCCGATCACTTACCGGCATCGGCCGGCCTCCCCCGGTAGCCCCGCGCCCATCACGGCAGATAGCGTTCGTCGCATGCCGGACTACCTTGACGACCTGCGTCTCGCCCACGTGCTCGCGGACGCGGCCGACGCCGCGACCATGGACCGCTTCAAGGCCCTCGACCTCAAGGTCGAGACCAAGCCCGACATGACCCCGGTGAGCGAGGCGGACAAGGCCGCCGAGGAGCTGATCCGGGGCCAGCTGCAGCGCGCCCGCCCGCGGGACGCGGTCCTCGGCGAGGAGTACGGCATCGAGGGCACCGGTCCGCGCCGCTGGGTGATCGACCCGATCGACGGCACCAAGAACTACGTGCGCGGTGTCCCGGTCTGGGCGACCCTGATCTCCCTGACGGAGGCGGCCGAGGGCGGCTACCAGCCGGTCGTGGGCCTGGTCTCCGCGCCCGCGCTGGGCCGCCGCTGGTGGGCCGCGAAGGGGCACGGCGCCTTCACCGGCCGCAGCCTGTCCTCGGCGAGCCGCCTGCGCGTCTCCAGGGTCTCGAAGCTGTCCGACGCGTCCTTCGCGTACTCCTCGCTGGGCGGCTGGGAGGAGCGGGGCCAGCTGAACGGGTTCCTGGACCTCACCCGCGACGTGTGGCGCACGCGCGCGTACGGCGACTTCTGGCCCTACATGATGGTCGCCGAGGGCTCCGTGGACATCTGCGCCGAGCCGGAGCTCTCCCTGTGGGACATGGCGGCCAACGCGATCGTGGTGACGGAGGCCGGCGGCACCTTCACCGGCCTCGACGGCCGTCCGGGCCCGCACAGCGGCAACGCGGCCGCGTCCAACGGGCTGCTCCACGACGAGCTGCTGTCGTACCTCTCCCAGCGTTACTGAAACGGTCTGCTGAGGCGCGACGGGCCTGAACGGGGTCACCGAGCACGGCACATATGAGCGCGTGCGCCCTCAATTGGATGCGCGCACCCCCTTGTTGACCCTCGCTTTACCTGCCACCCTGAGAGAACCCTCACTTGTGCATTTGTGAATCGCCGCACTATCCCGGCGGTTCCCTAGGAGGTGGCACCTTTCATGCTCGTCCGTGACGCCATGAGCACGGTGGTCCTCACCGTCGGCCCCGCCCACACCCTCCGCCAGGCAGCCGCCCTGATGTCCGCGCGCCGCGTGGGCGCGGCGATCGTCCACGACCCGGACGCCGGCGGCATCGGCATCCTCACCGAACGCGACATCCTCAACTCCGTGGGCCTCGGCCAGAACCCCGACACGGAGCCCATCCATGCCCACACCACCAACGACGTCGTGTTCGCCACGCCGACCTGGACGCTGGAAGAGGCGGCCCGGGCGATGGCCCACGGCGGCTTCCGTCACCTGATCGTCCTGGACGGCGGCGAACCGGCCGGCATCGTCTCGGTCCGCGACATCATCCGCTGCTGGGCCCCGGCCCGCACACCGCAGCCCGTGTAGGGCCCCTGGGGCATGCCGAACGGGCCGGATCCCGGCCTCCCGGGGATCCGGCCCGCCCGCCCTCGACAAGCGGTCCGGTGCCGGTCCGGTGCTGGTTCCGCACCGGACCGGTACCGGAATGTCAGCCGCGCAGGGCCTGGACCGCGGCCTCCAGCCGCTTGCCGAAGTCTTCGTCGGCCTGGCGGAAGTTGCCGATCGCGCGCTCGGCGATGTCGTCGCGCGACACCTTCGCGAGGAAGCCGGCCAGGTTCTCGATCAGCCGCTCCTGCTCGTCCGCGGACATCAGGCGGTAGAGGTTGCCCGCCTGCACGAAGTCGTCGTCCTCGGCGTGCACGGGCGCGGGGTGGTTGCCGGTGCCGCCGGCGAGACCGTCGTACGGCTGCCACAGCGGACGGCCGGTCTGCGCCGGGCCGCCGAAGCTGTTCGGCTCGTAGTTCTTCGCGCCGCCGTGCCGGCCGTCGTACAGGAAGCCGTCGCGGGAGTAGGTGCGCGCCTCGACGGCGTGCGGGCGGTTGACCGGCAGGTGGTCGGCGTTGATGCCGACGCGGTAGCGGTGCGCGTCGCCGTAGGCGAAGAGGCGGCCCTGGAGCATCTTGTCGGGGGACGGCCCGATGCCGGGCACGAAGTGCGCGGGGCTGAAGATGCTCTGCTCGACCTCGGCGAAGACGTTGTGCGGGTTGCGGTTCAGCTCCAGCCTGCCGATCTCGACCGGCGGGTAGTCCGCGTGCGGCCACACCTTGGTGAGGTCGAACGGGTTGAAGCGGTAGGCCGCCGCGTCCGCCGCCGGCATGATCTGCACCTGCACGGTCCAGGTCGGGAACTCCCCGCGCTCGATGGCCTCGCGCAGGTCGCGCTGGTGCGAGTCCGGGTCCGCACCCGCGAGCCGGTTCGCCTCCGCCTGCGTGAGGTTCCTGATCCCCTGGTCGGTCTTGAAGTGGTACTTGACCCAGAAGACCTCGCCGGCCGCGTTGTTCCACTGGTAGGTGTGCGAGCCGTAGCCGTTCATGTGGCGGTACGACGCCGGGATGCCGCGGTCGCCGAACAGCCAGGTCACCTGGTGCGTGGCCTCGGGGCTGAGCCCCCAGAAGTCCCAGACGTTGTCCGCCTCCTGGCTGCCCGTGTACGGGTCGCGCTTCTGGGTGTGGATGAAGTCGGGGAACTTGATGGCGTCCTTGATGAAGAACACCGGGGTGTTGTTGCCGACGAGGTCGTAGTTGCCCTCCTCGGTGTAGAACTTCAGCGCCCAGCCGCGCGGGTCGCGCACGGCGTCGGCGGACCCGAGGTTGCCGGCCACGGTCGAGAAGCGCAGGAAGGTCTCGGTCTGCCTGCCGACCTCGGAGAGGAAGGCGGCGCGCGTGTACGGGGCGACGTCGGCGGTCACCGTGAAGGTGCCGTAGGCGCCCGCACCGCGCGCGTGCACCACCCGCTCCGGGATGCGCTCGCGGTTGAAGTGGGCGAGCTTCTCCAGCAGGAGCTGGTCCTGGACCAGGACCGGACCGCCGGTGCCCGCGGTCTCGCTGTTCTGGTTGTCGGCCACCGGCGCCCCCGCCTCCGTGGTCAACGGCCCCTGCGTCACACCTGCGTCCTGTGCCATTTCACACCATTCCTGTCACTTTGCTGGCCCCGAACTCGATCCTACATTGGACTTAGTCCAAGTCAAGCAGAGCTCCAAAGTCACACCTGTTCGGAAAAAGGGGCCCCTGCTGTTAGGCTGAATGCCATGAGTGACCTTCTGGAACGGCTGCGTGGACGCGGATGGCGGATGACCGCGCAGCGACGCGTCGTGGCCGAGGTACTCGACGGCGAGCACGTCCACATGACGGCCGACGAGGTCCACGCCAGGGCCGCCGTGAAGCTGCCCGAGATCTCCCGGGCGACCGTCTACAACACGCTGGGCGAGCTGGTCTCCCTCGGTGAGGTCATCGAGGTCTCGACGGACAAGCGCGCCAAGCGGTACGACCCCAACGCGCACCGGCCGCACCATCACCTGGTCTGCGCCCGCTGCGGCTCGATCCGCGACGTCCACCCGACGGGCAACCCGATGGCCGACCTCCCCACCTCGGAGCGCTTCGGCTTCACGGTCTCCGACGTCGAGGTGACGTACCGCGGCCTGTGCCCGGACTGCGCGGCGGCCGTCTGACGAACGTTCCCGAAGGCCCCGGCGCTCGCGATGAGCGCCGGGGCCTTCGTCGTGCTTCGCGTCGCGCCTCGTGCGGGGGCGTAAAACACCGAGGGCCGGATTCCGTTTCCGGACTCCGGCCTTCGGCCTTCAGTAGCGGGGACAGGATTTGAACCTGCGACCTCTGGGTTATGAGCCCAGCGAGCTACCGAGCTGCTCCACCCCGCGTCGATGAACTGAACATTACGTGAGGGATGCGGACGGAAGCAAATCAATACCGATGACCCCTCCTGACCTGCGGAAACGCACCGGCCTACGCCGACAGCTCCTCCCGCAGCGCGTCCCGGAGCCGACCCGCCCGCTCGGTCACCTCCGCGGGGCCCAGCGCCACCGCCCGGTCGGCCCACAGCTGCCCCTCGGCCAGCTCGCCACGACGCGCGTAGACCAGGGCTAGCCGCAACGCCGCCCGCCCGTGCCCCGCGTCGGCGGCCCGCTCCCACCACACGGCCGCCTCCGGCTCACTGCCCTCACGGGCCAGCAGCAGTCCGAGGTTGAACGCGCCGTTGCGCGAGCCGGCCTCGGCCGCGGCCCGGTACCAGCGCGCGGCCTCCACCACGTCCCCGCGGGCCGCGGCCAGCATGCCGACCCGCACCTGGGCCCGCCGGTGCCCCTGCGTGGCGGCCCGCTCGTACCACTCCTCGCACTCGGTCTTCACGTTCAGGGACGACTCCCCGAGCTCGTGCTCGGAGACCGCCGGCCGACGCGCGTCCAGGACGGCGGCGAGCCGGTAGGCGGCCTCGGCGCTGCCCCCGCCCGCCGCGCACCGCAGATGGCGCTCGGCGGTCGCCTCGTCGCCCTCGCGCAGCCGGGCGATGCCGACCTGCAGCGCCGCCTCCGTGTGCCCGGCAGCGGCGGCCTGCTCGTAGCAGCGCAGCGCGACCCGGTCCTCGCCCCGCCCCGCGTACAGGATCCCCAGGTTGAACGCGGCGTCCACGCTCCCCGCCTCCGCGGCCTTGGAGAACCACGGCTCGGCGCCGCTCGTGTCACCGACCTGGAGCAGCAGGATGGCGAGCGCGTTCGCGGCCTCGCGGTGCCCCGCGTACGCGGCCCGCCGGTACCACTGCTCGGCCTGCGCGGTCCGCCCCTGCTCGGCGCAGAGCAGCCCGAGGTTGTACGCCCCGTTGTCGTCGCCCGCGTCCATCGCGGCCCGGTACCAGCGCTCGGCGGTCTGCGTCTCGCCGCGCTCGGCGTGCAGCGCGCCGAGCGCGTTCGCCGCATTGCCGTCGCCGTCCTGAGCGGCCCGCAGCCACCACACGGCGGCGCTCTCGGTGTCCCCGGCGTCGCGCAGCAGGAAGCCGAGCGCACAGGCGGCCCGGGCCTCACCGTCCTTGGCGGAGGTCAGGTACCAGCGGCCGGCCTCCTTGAGCTCGCCACGCCGCTCCAGGATCGCGCCGAGATGCAGCGCGGCCCTGCGGTGCCCGCGCGCGGCGGCCTGCCGGTACCACTGCTCGGCCTCGTCGGCGTCCGGAGCCCCGGCCGGGGTCTCCGTGTCGACACCGTTGTCGGACCCGGTCTCGCCCTCGCTCACGGCCGCCCTGCGGTCGAGCGCGCGCGCCAGCCGGTACGCCGCCTCCCGGTGTCCCCGCTCGGCGGCGGCCCGCATCCACTGCCCGGCGTCCGTGTCCCCCCGGTGCTCCAGCAGGTCGGCCAGCGCGTAGGCGCCGAGCGCGTGGCCCTGCTCTGCGGACTGGCGCAGCCAGTACTCGGCGGCGGGTTCGTCGCCGCGTTCACGGTGGTGGCGGCCCAGCGCGTGGGCGGCGGCCGCGGATCCGGCGACGGCGGCGATCCGCCACCAGCCGGCCGCCTCCTCCGGGTAGCCGCGCTGGTGCAGCAGGACACCCAGGTTGTTCGCCGCGGCCCGGTCACCGGCGGCGGTGGCCGCGCGCAGCTGCGGTTCGGCTCCGTCGAGGTCGCCACGGCGCAGCAGCATGGCGCCGAGCACACTCATCGACTCGACGTCACCTGCCTCGGCCTGGAGCCGGCGGCGCGCCTCCTCGGCGGCCTCGGCGGCCTCGTCGTGGGTCGGCTCCTCGCCCGAAGGCTGCACAAATCGCCCTGTCTCGAACAGAGTTGCCTTGTCCCCCATAACGTTCATCGTCGCACCACCTGCAACCTGGGTACACCACGTATACCGCAGACCGTGAGGTCACTTCAGCGTTTTGTCGACATGCCCACAGAACGACAAGTCAAACACATCTCCGCCAACTCCCCACAGCGGCGCGGCGACCCCGGCCATCGGTACATGCGTTCGCCGCCCGTCCGGACACCGGGAGCCGTCCGGAGGGGCGGCGCCGGGCCCGCTCCCGAACACACGAAGGCCCGGATCCAAAAGGATCCGGGCCTTCGATTCCAGTAGCGGGGACAGGATTTGAACCTGCGACCTCTGGGTTATGAGCCCAGCGAGCTACCGAGCTGCTCCACCCCGCGCCGTTGTGTCTCAACCCTACCACGGCGCGGAGCCAGTTCGATCATCCGCTCCTGATCAGCCGCTCGGACTGGGACTGCCGCTCGCTGTCGCACTCGGACTTGCGCTCGCTCTTGCAGTGGCGCCGGCACTGGGGCTGGGACTGCTGCTCGCCGTCGCGCCCCCACCGGTCTTGCCGGCCTTGGACTGTGCCTCCTCGGCCCGCTTGAGCGCGTCCTGCAGCTCGTCCTGCGCCTTGCCGTACGCCGTCCAGTCGCCCTTCTTCAGGGCCTCCTGGCCCGCGTCGAAGGCCTTCTGGGCATCGTTCAGAGCCTCTTGGACCGTGGGGTTGCCGGACGTCGGCGGTGTGGTCGTCCCGGTGTCCGAGGAGCCCGTGTCCGAACTGTCCGTTCCGAACACCTTGTTGAGCGCCTCGTCGAGGGTGTTCTCGAAGGCGGTTCTGCCCTCGTAGGTCACCAGGACCTTGCGCAGCAGCGGGTACTTGACGCCCGCGCCGCGTACGTAGACGGGCTCCGCGTACAGCAGGCCCCCGTCCAGCGGCACGGTCAGCAGATTGCCGTACTCCACCTCGGAGTCGCCGCCCTTGAGGAGCTTGATGGCGGCGGCGATGTCCTGTTCGGAGTTGAACTTGCTCTGGACCTGTTTGGGTCCGTCGACGGTCGTACTGGTCGGCAGTTTCAGGATTCTGATCTTGCCGTAGTCCTTGGAACCGGCCTCGGAGTCGACCGACATGAACGCGCTGAGGTTGTCCCGGCCGTTGGGCGTGAACGTCGTCGACAGCGAGAAAGCCTGCGCGCTCTGGTCGGGCATCTTCATGCTCAGGTAGTACGGCGGCACCGCGTCGCCCGAGTTGTTGGTCGGGTCGTCCGGCACCTGCCACACCTCGCTGCCGGTCAGGAACGTCTGGGCGTCCGTCACGTGGTAGCGGGTGAGCAGCTCGCGCTGCACCTTGAACAGGTCCTGCGGGTACCGGAGATGCTCCATCAGGTCCTGCGAGATGGCGCTCTTCGGCTGCACCGTGCCGGGGAAGGCCTTCATCCAGGTCTTCAGCACCGGGTCCTCGGTGTCCCACTGGTAGAGCTTGACCTCGCCGGTGTACGCGTCGACGGTCGCCTTCACCGAGTTGCGGATGTAGTTGACCTGGTTCTGCTGGGCGACCACCGCGCGCGAGTTGTTGGTCGCGGTCAGCGAGTCGGCCGTCGTGTCACCGAGGGTCGTACGGGACGCGTACGGGTAGCCGTTCGACGTCGTGTAGGCGTCGACGATCCACTGGATACGGCCCTTCACCACGGCCGGGTAGGCGTCGCCGTCGATGGTCAGCCAGGGGGCGACCGCCTCCACGCGCTCCTTGGGCGTGCGGTTGTACAGGATCCGCGAACCCTTGCCGATCGCGCCGGAGTACAGGATCTGCGGCTCGTTGAACGCCACCGCGTACGCGGCCCGGTTGATCGGGCTGGAGAGGCTGACCCCGCTCTTGCCCTCGTAGCTGGTGGTCTTCTCGCCGTTGTCGTCGGAGTAGTCGATCTCCTTCTGGGGACCGCCGACGATCGAGTACGTGGTCGTCTTCTCGCCGTAGTAGACACGCTGCTGGTACGTGCCCAGGGAGCCCGTGGACGGCAGGTCGGACTCGGTGAAGACCGGCTGGCCCTGGTCGTCGGCCTCGGTGCCCTTGGCGGCGACGACGCCGTAGCCGTGGGTGTAGCGGAAGTGGTCGTTGATCCAGTTGTTCTTCGGGATGCCGGCCAGGTTCAGCTCGCGCAGCCCGATGACGGTGTCCTGGATCTTGCCGTCCTTGGTGTAGCGGTCCACGTCCAGGTTGGTCGGGAACGCGTAGTAGTTCCGCATCTGCTGGAGCTGCTGGAACGTGGGCGACACGATGTTCGGGTCCATGATCCGGATGCTCGCCGTGGTGTCGACGTCGTCCCGGAGCTTGGTCTTGTCCGTGGTGTTGCTCTTGCCCGTGTACTCGGTGACCTGGGTGTCGTCGATGCCGTACGCCTCGCGGGTCGCCTTGAGGTTCTTCTGGACGTACGGGGCTTCCTTGGCCTGCTCGTTGGGCTGGACCTGGAACTTCTGGACGATCGCCGGGTAGAGGCCGCCGATGAGGATCGCGGACAGGACCATCAGGCCGAAGCCGATGACGGGCAGCTGCCAGGTGCGCCGCCACAGGGTGGCGAAGAACAGCAGTGCGCAGATGACGGCGATGCAGAACAGGATCGTCTTGGCCGGCAGGTACGCGTTCGCGTCGACGTATCTGAGGCCGGTCCAGTTGTCGGTGGCCTTGAAGTCGCTGGACTTCACCGCCAGTCCGTAGCGGTCGAGCCAGTAGGCGACCGCCTTGAGGGCGACGAAGATACCGAGCAGCACCGAGAGGTGGCCGGTCGCGGCGCCGGTGGCGCGCGCGCCGGGGCTGGTGACGCGCAGCCCGCCGTACAGGTAGTGGGTGAGCGCGGCGGCGATCAGGGAGAGGATCGCGGTGGCGAAGCCGAAGCCGAGCAGGAAGCGGTACCAGGGCAGGTCGAAGGCGTAGAAGGAGACGTCGAGGTGGAACTGCGGGTCCTTCTGGTGGAAGGGCACGCCGTTGACCCACATCAGCCAGGTGCGCCACTGGCCGGCCGCGGAGGCGCCGGCGATCAGTCCGACCAGCGCGGTGACCGCGAGCAGCAGCCACTTCTTGTACGGCGCGATGCCCATCCGGTAGCGGTCGAGGCTCTGCTGCTCCATGGACATGGCGCTCAGCGGGGGCCGCAGCCGGTGCGCCAGCCAGATGTTGAAGCCCACGGCGGCCGCCATCAGCAGACCGAAGACCGAGAACAGCCCGATCTTGGTCCACAGGGTGGTGGTGAACACCGAGGAGTAGTGCACCGACCGGTACCAGAGCCAGTCCGTCCAGAAGCCCGCGAACATGGTGAACGCCATGCCGAGCACGGCAAGCACGCCCAGTGTCAGGAGCAGGGTCCGGACCCGCCGGGACGGGCGTCCGGTCGCTCTGATCCGTGGCCCCGTCGGGCCTCCGCCGCGGTCCGGCATCTGGAAAGCCAAGGTGCGCACCTCGAAGTCGCTGTTGATCCGCTGTTGATCTCTTGATCCGCTTTTGTTCCGTCAGGCCACCGTGCCCGGGGACCTCTCGTGGCCCCCAGTGATCGCGGGGCCACACCTATGCAACTTACTCACGGCTTACTCGGTTCCCGATTCCGGCCATGAACGAGGCAGGATTGTGACCATGTCCAACACTCCCATGGCAGCGAACCCGCTCACCCGGGCCGTGCTCGAGATCGACGAGTACGCCTCCGGCCTCGGCTGGGACCAGCCCGCTCGCCTCTTCGCCCTCGTCGACACAGCGCGGCTGCGCACCCAGGAACCGGCTCTCGCCGCCCAGCTCGGTCTGGAGGACGAGTCCGCGACCACCGGTCTCACCCCGATCGAGCAGGACGAAGTGCCAACGGACAAGGCGCTGGACGAGTTCCTCGGCACCATCGCCTGGCCGGACGCGGTGGTCGGCTGCGCGCTCACGGTGGAGCGGCTGATGCTGCCGCCGTCCGCCGAGTCCCAGGTCCCGGAGGGGATGAGCGAGGCGAAGCTGGCCAAGTGGGTGGCGAGCCACCCCGAGCGCCAGGAGGTCCGGATGACGGTCGCCGTACTGCGCGACGGCAGCCGCGACTCGGCGGTGCGCCTGCGCGAGAAGGACTCGCCGACGGAGGTCCTCACCGGCCCCGAGCTGGTCCCGGGCCTGGCGGACGCGCTGAAGGCGACGTTCGAGGACTGAGACCGTCGTCGATGGCACCAGGGGCGCCCCTCGTCAGGAAGGGCGCCCCCGGTCGCGTATGCGCCGTCTCAGCCCTTGGTGGTGCACTTCGGCAGGGCCGCGGTGTCTCCGCTGCGGATGTCCTTGAGGGCGCCGAGGGCGTCGTCGATGGTCTTGACCTTGACCAGGGTGAGTCCGCCGGGGGTGTCCTTGGCGGCCTCGGCGCAGTTGTCGGCCGGGGTCAGGAAGTACTGGGCGCCCTTGCTGCGCGCGCCGATGGTCTTCATCGAGATGCCGCCGATCGGGCCGACCGTGCCGTCGTCGTCGATCGTGCCGGTACCGGCGACGAACTTGCCGCCGGTGAGGCTGCCCGGGGTGAGCTTGTCGTAGATCCCGAGCGAGAACATCAGCCCCGCGCTCGGCCCGCCGACATCGGCGAGCTTGATGTCGATGGAGAACGGGAACGTGTGATCGGTCCCGGCGGAGATCCCGACGATGGCGCGCTTCTCACCGCTGTCGTCGCTGGTGGCGGTGGTGATGGTGACGTCCTGCGTCTTGGTGGCCGTCTTGTTCGCCTTCTCGGCGGCGGCCTGCTCCTTGACCGGGACGACGGTGAAGACGACCTTCTCGCCGGGCTTGTGCTTGGTCACCAGGGTCGCGACATCGGCCGGCTGCTTGACCGTCGTGCCGTCGACGGCCTTGATCACGTCACCGGCGTGCAGCCGGCCCTCGGAGGGCGAGCCCTTGAGAACCGTCGACACGATCACCCAGGACTTGACCGGGACACCCAGCTCCTTCAGGGCGGCGACCTTCGCGCTCTCCTGCGACTCGCTGAACTCCTCGGCGTTCTCCTGGGTGGACTGCTGCTCCGTCTTGCCGTCCGGGTAGAGCGTGTCGTGCGGCACGACCTTGTTGTCGTGCGAGAGCCACCCGTAGACCGCCTCGACGAGGTTCATCTTGTAGTCGGCGCTGGTGACCCTCACCGTGGTCATGTTCAGGTGCCCGGAGGTCGCGTAGGTCTTGTGACCGGAGATCTGCAGCACCGGCTCGCCGTCGTGGTCCCCGAGTGTGTTCACGGTCGGGCCGGGAGACATCTCCGAGTACGGCACGTTGATGAGCACTCCGGCGCACAGGAGCGCGATCAGCATCAGGGTGGAGGCGAGCATCGTCGCGGTGCGGCGTGGCATGCGAAGACAGTACGGGACGGGTCTGTCAGCGCACCGTCAGGGCCACCCGTCACACGCGCCTCAGCCGCCGGAGCGGGACTTCTCCATGGCCTCGCGGAAGCGCGCGTACCCGTCGAGTTCCGGCCCGTCGCTGCGCGCTCTCCTCGTCCGGTTGGCCCAGCTGCCCCACAGACCGGCACCGACCGCCGCCACAAGCGGAATCAGCAACCAGACGAGCGCCGCCATGCCGACCTCCCAACCCCATGACCGTCCGCGACTGACTGATCAGCAGATTAATCACCCGCACTGACAACGCTCACGCGAGGGGTACGGTTACGCAAGCGGAGGCCGGACAGGGGTCCTTCAGCAGGCCCCGACCCACTCCTCCGTCCCATCCGAGAACTTCTGGTGCTTCCAGATGGGCACCTCGTGCTTGAGGTCGTCGATCAGCTTTCGACAAGCTTCAAAGGCGTCCCCCCGATGCGGACACGACACGCCGACGACCACGGCGAGATCACCCACCCGCAGGTCCCCCACCCGGTGCACGGCGGCCAGCGCCCGTACCGGGTACTCGGCGACGACCTTCTCGGCGATCCGCCGCATCTCGCTCTCGGCACTGGGATGACACGAATACCCGAGCGCGTCCACGTCAGCGCCCCCGTCGTGGTTCCGCACGGTCCCCACGAACAGCGCGACCCCACCGGCCGCGTCGTCCGCCACGGCCGCGAAGACCTCGTCCACGGAGAGCGCACTCTCCCGGATCCCGATCAACTTCACGGGATCGGCAGCGCCCCGCTCCCCAGGATGATCACTCACAGCAGCCATACCCCCATCGTGCCGCAATCCCGGGACCACCCGGAATACCGCTATCACCAGGCACACGCGCGTACGCCTTTGGAGACTCCTACAGCGTGGCGCCCTTCCAGCCCGCCCGGCACCACGATCCAGCCCGTCCGGCGTTTGAGTCCGGATTGGTGTCCACGTCCAGCTGCACCACCTTCAGCCGCTCGCCCTCCTCCGCCGCGAGGGCCGTGAGCAC